>JBDNHG010000570.1:0-2767 GCA_041688925.1 Acidimicrobiales bacterium
GAGCCGACCCTAGATCGGCGCCGGCAAATAGAGCAAGATCTCCCACGCTGGACTTCTACGTACCAGTGAGCGTGTCGGGACCGGGGAGGAGGGCGCCGAAAGGAATATGGGTCAGCGCGTTGCAGACTTCTACTTAGCGGTGAGCATGTCGGGATCAAGGAGGTTGACGCCCTCGGTGCGGGTGTAGGCCTCGAGTCCTGCGGTGTTGACGGCGCGGCTGGTGTTTGGGTGGAGGTGTGTTTCGCGGAGCCTGTGGAGGTGGCGTAGGTCGTCGGGTCTGCCCAGACTTTGGTTGATGTTCGGGTTTAGAATGTCAGCCCGCCGGGGCGGGTTGACGGATTGCTTCGAACTCTATTGGGGTGAGTCTGCCGAGGCGCCGATGCAGCGGTCGCCTGCCCCGCAAAGCTACCGTCGACACCTGCAATGGGGCGGAGTCGAGCGCAGCGCGCTTTTTCCGGCCGCTATCGAGAGCCGCCGTGGCTTGTTGACAGTGTGAAGACAGATGGCCTGATGACGGGAGGCAGCCGTAGAACGTGAGCAGGCGGCGTGGCCGGAAGGGGAACGCTCACCGCTGTGCCATGCGGTCTAGTAGACGGACTTAGGCACCCGAATTGGCGACCGCATCGAACCCGGCGACACCCAAAATTGCCAAAGGTCGCTGCGATTGCAACGACCTTTGGTAGTACGCCCCCCGGGACTTGAACCCGGAACCTGCGGATTAAGAGGGGCTTGACGAGTGTCCGGAAACTCTCGATATATGCGCTGAGCTGGGCGTTCTTCCGGTGTGGTCTGGGCTTTGGCCGCGGTGGGCTGAGTAGCGGTGGTGGGTGTTCGCCCTGGTGGTCGACTTGTCTGGGTCCAGTGTCGGGCGATGCGGCGTCGGTGCCATCGCAGCAGTGTGTTGGGGGTGACGAGCCAGCCGTTGCGTCGTGGTCGGGGGAGTGCCGCTGCGATTGCGCCGAGGAGGGACCGGTCATCGTTGTTGAGGGCTGGTTGTTTGGTTTGTCGGCGCAGTATCTGGAGTTGGTGGCGCAGCACGATGATCTCGAGGTCCTTCGAGCGTCCGGAGCGGACTGCGAGGCGGGTCAGTGCGGCGATGAGGCGGTACAGAACTCGGTGCATGCACCTTCAGGGTCGGTCAACGTTTCCCCTGGTCAACATCCACGGCCGAATATTCGGCCCCCACAGGCAAGCCCAACTGGGACCTACTCGCCACCATCAAGACACCCTGATTTCCGAAGCGCCAAGAAAGCCTACTGATTCGGGATCTCGACGCTCATAGTTTGTGCCGCCAAGGGGCCTGCGTTACCATGTTGGGCGATTTCCCGCACACGCGCCGACTGGTAAGCATTTTTCCAGTTTCGTTGCGCCTAATCGCAGATATGGAGAAATGATTTTAGTGACATCATTCACCGAAGAGGAAACCGAAACGTATTATGACGGCGAAGACACCATTTACCGTCAATTATGGGATGAAGATGGCAAGGTCCATTGGGGCGTGTTTGATGAAGAGACCGGCGATGATTTTTTCAAAGCTGGATTGAACCACGACAAGCAGATGGTTGAGCGAGGCCGAATTCACAAAGAGTCGACCGTGCTCGATATCGGGACTGGTAATGGCACGGTGGCATTCTGGTTGGCTGACGCGGTGGGATGCCATGTCACTGGCATCGACCTCAGCGGCGTGCGCATTGAGAACGCCCAGGAAACACTGAGCGAACAATCCATCGACCTGCGCGACCGCCTCGCCTTTGAGAAGGCTTCAGCAACGGAGTTGCCATTCGACACCGGTTCGTTTTCGCACGTGTGGAGCCAAGCCACGATCTATCACGTGCATGAGCAAAAGGAGAGTCTGCAAGAGGCCTACCGGGTGCTCGAAGAGGGCGGAATATTCGTTTTCGATGATCTGCTCAAACCTTCGCCGAACATCTCGAAAGAGGCTCAAGAATACGTATACAAACGTCTCTTATTCGATACGGAATACAACTTCGTAAGCTATCAACAAGAGCTTGTAGACATTGGCTTTGAGATTCTCGAAGCACACAACATCTCAGAACAGCTCGGCACTGGTTACGACATTTTGTCCAAGAAGGCCGCTGGGTTACGAGGCGATGATCAGGGCCGCTTTGAGGAGTTGTCCTTCGCCTACGGTGAGACGGTTAAAGCAGTTGAACGAAGAGAAGTTGGGTGGGGTTTGTTCGTCTGCCGCAAATAGATCCTGTGTTGTGGTCAGGATAATTTCACGAGGTGAATCGATGAATGAAGAACACGATAAACAACGCAGCGGGCTCAATGAGTTGAGCGCCAATGTTGATAGCGAGGCAATCGCAGAGTATTACGATCAGTGGGCCACGGAGTACGACCACAATCTTCGGGACTGGAATTATCAGGCTCCCAAGGTCGGGGCCGACCTTCTGCATCAAGGCGTGCCGCTTGACGCGAAAGTCCTCGATGCCGGATGCGGTACAGGGCTCTCGGGCTTGGCACTTCAAGTGCTGGGATATAAGCACGTTACGGGGATCGATATTTCCCAGACATCACTCGATCTGGCCGAGCTAACGGGCGCTTACGAGCAATTGACGCAGGTCGACATGCAATCATTACCCCTGCCACATAAGCCAAATGAATTCGCCGGCGTGCAGTGTGTAGGGGTGTTGACTTATGTCCCCGACACAGATGGTATTTTGAGAGAGTTTTGCCGTGTCGTTCAGTCCGGTGGCTTGGTGGTGTTTACGCAGCGCGACGACCGCTTCGCCCAACGCGATGA
>JBDNHG010000571.1:0-7034 GCA_041688925.1 Acidimicrobiales bacterium
GACCAGTACTGGCGCAGCGTCAACTTCGATCAGGATTCCGGCGACAAGATTGTTGTCGAACGAGTTCTGCGAGATCTCTGGTGTCGACGCTCCGCTTGACTGCAGCCCAACCCCATTGCCCACAAACGTATTCGACTGGATGTGACCGCCGGCCTCGTCGAAGAAGCAGATGCCACATTGGCCGTTTGCCTCGATCGACGAATTGAGAACATCGGGGGCAAAGCTGCCGGTGACCGCGATGCCAGCGGCCTCGTTGCCGAAGATGACCGCGTCATCGAGTACGACGGCCACATCGGGCTGCTTCTCAGATTCGGTGAGCACGAGACCGCTGCCGCCGCCCTCATCGGCGTCGACGATGCCACCGGCGAGACCAACCCGCACCATCTCGAGCGCGGCGTCGATCACCAGAACCACCGATGCAGGAGCATCACCCACATGGTGCACCGAGAGATCGTTGACCACCAGGTTTCCTGACCCGAGCACGGCGAACGCTGCGCTCTCGGCAGATGACTCGATGATGGTCTCGTCACGTCCTGCGCCGACAAGCAGCAGATCGCTCTGGATCAGCACCGTTGCGTCGAGCGAGAACGTGCCCGCCGAGAAGGTGATCGACGACCCGGGCCCCAACAGCGGCAGAAGTGCCAACAGGTCATCGTCAGGCGCGACGGCGATATCGCGGCGCTCGACAGCAAGACCTTGGCGAATCAACCCAACCAGGTACTGGTTGAGCAAACCAGTGCCTGCGTGGTCCTCCAACGCCATGTCGACTTCTCGTTCTAGATCGCGCTCGGTGCAGTCGTCATTGGGATTCGTCGCTACATCGACGACGAGGTCAGCGATGTCATTTTGGAAATCGTCGAGACCCGCCAGATTGGGTGCGGCAAGAAACTCGTCGGGTGACAGGTCGTTGTATGGCTCGAGGAACGCATCGAAACGAGCAACCACTTGTTGCGCCGAGGCTTCACACGATGAGACCGCATCGGCGACCTCTGCATCACCCGACCCTGAGCATGCCACCAGAGCGATCAGCGAACAGACGAAGGTCAGCAGAATTCGTGCACGCAAAATCACTGCTCGATCGTACGACCTGGCATCGGCTCGCACCTACGCGAGCCGAAAATCACTCGTCGCTCGCGCCAGCTGCGTCGAGCACGCCGGGCAGAATGATCGGCGACGACCCGGGCACGAGTCGGTCATTGGCATCGGCGACAAACTCATCGACGCCGAATATGCCCGTCACGGATGCGTTGGCCGGACCCGGTTGTGGACGAGCGTGGAACGTGTACGGATCGACGATGCCCGCTTGTTGTTCGAGCAGTGCTTCGTCGATCGCTGTGCGCAGTTCGTCGTCGAGCACTGTCGTGCCAATGATCTCGCCGCTGGTGTCGAGACCGCTGTCGCCGACTGCGGTGTCGGGGCCGTCGTCGAGCTCGATGTTGATGTAGTCGTTACCCATCGACAGGCTGTGAAGATCAACAATGGTGTTGGCTGCGGCGCCGAGTTCGCTCAGCAGATCACCGCGTCGGTCGTTCAAGAAGATCGTGGTGTCGGCGGCGACATGCTGGAGGCCTCGCAACAGCAGGTGGAAGGCCAGGGCCTGTTCTTCGTAGAGTTTCTCGTCGATTGGCTCACTGGTCACGGTTGGTTGCACAACCATGTCGTCGCCGATGATGGTGTCGATGCCCTCGTTGGCCCGAGCGTTTCCTCCGGCAATGCCGCCGTAGATCACGTCGTTACCGGTGGTGATGTCGTGGCCTGGGCGGAAGCTTCCGATGCCGGCGGCCAGTTGTGCGGCCAAGTCGACCGTCAGGCCGTAGGCGTGCAGTTGATTGGCGAGGCGAATGAGTTCGATCCGCATGTCGGCGAATGCTGCGTTGATCTCGGCGAATCGGGTGAACTCTGGCGTGTACATCGTCAGGTCGTCGCCGATGACGATGTCGTTGCCCCATCCAGCGACGAGGAAGTCGTTGCCCGATGCCATGTCGGCGTCTTCGGCGGTGAGAACTACCGGCGGTACCAGGACTGTGCCGCCGAACGCTATGACCACATTGTTCGTGTTGGCGACATGTGCGGTGTCGTCGGAGATGACACGGATGCCGTGGATGACTTCGGACATGTCTATGTCGACCCGCAGGGTGTTGGTGAAGTCGTCGCCGACGAGCAGGTCGTCGCCAGTGCCACCGTTCAGGTTGTCGTCGCCGAGACCGCCGACGAGCAGGTCATCGCCATCGCTGACGAAGTTGCCGAGATCGTCGCGTTCACGAGCGCTGCGATCGTCGCCACCGATGATCACGTCATCACCGCGTTGACCAAACAATACGTCGTCGCCGCTGCCGCCGGTGACGATGTCGTCGCCGGGTTCTTCGAGTTCGATGAGGATGAGCAGGGTGTCGCGTGAGTCGACGGCCGACGGCTCGACTCTGGTTGCGATTACGAGATCAGCAGCGAGTATCGCCTCGGCGATTGCGGGGTCACCCAGGAAGTCTTCGCTGGTGTCGGCGAAGACATAGCCGATGATGCGGCCGGCCTCTTCGATGAAGACATCTCGATGCCAAGACTTGTCGCTGTTTCGTCGCGGCGTGCCGTCGGTATTGAAGGCCGGCAGGATCTCGCCGACGTCGCCGAGCACGATGTCTTGACCGCCAGCACCCTCGACGAGATCGTCACCGAGTTCACCGAAGATGTTGTCATCGCCCCGGCCGCCGTTGATGCGATCGTCGCCGCGTTGGCCGTGCAGGATGTCGCGACCGTCGGAGCCGTCGATAATGTCATCGCCCTCAACCAGGTCGATGTCGTCATAGCGCTGGATCGAACGGATGAGGTCGGTGAACGGCTTGGGGTAGGTGGCCCATTCGAGTTCTTCGCCGTCTTCGGTCTCAACGTTGGTGACGATGCGATAGATGACGCCGTTGTCGCCGAGCACCATGTCGGCGCCTTCTTGACCGTCGATGAAGTCGCCGGTGTCGGCGCCACCGACCACGTTGTGGCCACCGGTGATGTCGTCGTCGCCCGGGCCGCCGAAGATCATGTCGGCGCCTTGCTGGCCCATGATGATGTCGTGGTAGCCGCTGGCGGCCAGATCGTTGCCGTCGATGAATTCGCCGTCATCGCCATAGATGGTGTCGTTGCCACCAGCGTCGGCGTCGGACGTGAAGATCGAGTACCAGTTCTGGCGAGGCTCGAGCGAGCGGTCATAGCGGCCATGGTCGCCCAGGATCAGATCGCTGTCAGCGCCGCCGAAGATGATGTCATCGTCGGTGCCGCCGAAGACGACATCGAAGCCGCCACCGGCGAAGATCAAGTCTCGGCCACCAATCAGCGGATCGGTTGTCTGCACGACTCGGAACAGGCCGGCGTTGCCGTCCTTGTCGACGAACCAGGCAAAGCCGTTGTCGCCGTTGACGAAGTCGTTGTCGAGACCCGACTGGATCATGTCGTCTTGTGAGCCACCAAAGATGATGTCACGGCCGCCACCGGTCACGATGAAGTCGTTGCCACCAAAGTCTTCGGCGGTGGTGTGCACGTCGGTGAGCTGACCGAACGGATTCACGTCGATCTGGCCGTTGTCGCCGATCACGGCATCTTGTGACGTGTCGCCGTAGGAGTCGCGGCCGGCGTCGATCCAGTCGTCGGCCACGCCGCCGATGACATAGTCGGCGCCCATGCCAGTGAAGATCTTGTCGTCGCCGCCGTCGGCGGGGTCGATGCTGTATGCGAACTGCAGGATCTGTGACAGGTAGAACCATGCGCCGCCGTTGTCGCCAAGCACGACGTCCTTGAAGAAGTCGGCGCCAGCATCCAGATCGTCGTTGCCGGATCCGCCGAGGATGACGTCATTGCCGCCACCGGCGGTGACGATGTCGTCGCCGCTGGCGTCGATGCCGGGGTCGGTGGTGGTGATGCGGATCAGCAGGCTCTTGCCAGTACTGACGTCGAAGTAGGCCTTGCCGTTGTCGGCGATCACGATGTCGAGCTGGAGGTCGCCACCCGGGTCGGTACCTGCATCGATGATGTCGCCGGCGGTGCCGCCGATCACGACATCAGGACCACGGTCGGTGAAGATGTAGTCGACGTCGCCGAGCAGCGGTTCGAACGAGCGGATCTTGACCAGCAGCGGAACGCCAGTGCTGGTGTCGAAGATGGCCATGCCGTTGTCGCCGATGACAATATCGGAGCCGCTGTCGTCGCCGATCTGTGTTGGTTCGCCGGCGGCATTGTTGGCCGGGTCGCTAGCGACCGTGCCAACAGGCACGTAGTTGACGAAGTCAGCGCCGAAGCCGGCTATTCCGGTGTCGTCGCCATCACGGGTCAAGATGACGTCGTCGCCACCGATCTCGGGGGCAAGTGTGGCGATCTCGCGGATGACGCTGATCAGGCCGCCGACTTCGCCCGGTACTGGTCCAGCGCCTTCGGGTTCGAGATTGAACAGCACAACACCGTTGTCGCCCAAGAAGATGTCGTTGCCGAACTCGCCGGTGTCGATCCAGTCGCTGCCCGTGCCGCCGGCCACGATGTCGTCGCCGTCGTCGGTGAAGATGAAGTCGTCGCCACCAATGGCGTAGTCGGTGGTGCGGATCTCGACTTCGAGCGGCACCAAGGTCGAGGTGTCGAAGTAGCCGGTGCCGTTGTCGCCAATCACGATGTCGGCGTCGGCGACACCGTCGTCACAGATCTGGGTCGGCTCAGGTGGCCCGCCGTTTGGATTGTTGTTGTTCGCAGGGTCGCTGTTGACCGAGTTGACCGGGATGTAGTTGACGAGATCCTCGCCTACGCCGGCGCTCACGATGTCGTCGCCATGGCAGACCTCGATAACGTCGTTGCCACCGATTGCCGGATCGGTCGAGTCGACGACCGAGACAACCGACACCTTGCTGTCGGCCAGGTCGGTCTTGTTGGTGTCTTCGATGTTGAAGAGGGCGAAGCCATGGTCGCCGAAGACGATGTCGTCGCCTTCGATACCGGTGTCGACCCAGTCGTCCTTGGCGCCGGCCAGCACGATGTCGTCGCCGGCCTCACCGGTGAAGATGAAGTCGTTGTCGCCGATTTCAGGATTGGTCGTGCGGATCTCGGTGATCAGCGGCAGGTTGATCGTGGTGTCGAAGATAGCGAAACCGTTGTCGCCGAGCACGATGTCATCGCCGCTGTCGACGCCGACCTGGGTGGGCTCAGGTGGTCCGCCGTTGGCGTTGACGTTGTTCACTGGATCAGAGGCAACAGCGTTGATTGGGACGTAGTTGACGAGATCCTTGCCGAACCCGCCGATCACCACATCGTCGCCGTCTTCGGTGATCAGCACATCGTCGCCGCCGATGTCTGGGTCGGTCGAAACGACCGTCTGCAGCACGCTGACCTTGCTGTCGGCGAGGTTGGTCGAGTCGGTGTCATTGATGTCGAACAGTGCAAAGCCATGGTCGCCGAAGACGACGTCGTCGCCGAGCTGGCCAGTGTCAACCCAGTCGTTCTTTGCGCCGGCCAGGACAGTGTCGTCGCCGGCCTCGCCGGTGTAGATGAAGTCGTCGTCGCCGATCAGTGGGTTGGTGGTGACGATCTTGACGAGTAGTGGCAGATCGATCGAGGTGTCGAACTCGGCGAAGCCGTTGTCGCCCAGCACGATGTCGTCACCGGTGTCGAAGCCACCAACCTGTGTTGGTTCGGCTGGGCCACCGTTGGCGTTGTTGTTGTTGACCGGATCACTCTTGACCGAGTTGATCGGCACATAGTTGACGAGATCCTTGCCGAACCCGCCAATGACTACGTCATCGCCATCGGCGACCAGCAGCACGTCGTCGCCACCAATACCAGGATCGGTCGATACGACCATGTGGATGACGCTGACCTTGCTGTCAGCCAGCGCAGTGAAAGCAGTCGGCTCGATGTTGAAGTCGGCGTAGCCATGATCACCGAAGACGATGTCGTCGCCGATCGAGCCAGTGTCAACCCAGTCGTTCTTCGCACCGGCCAGCACCACGTCGTTACCGGCCTCGCCGGTGTAGATGAAGTCGTCGTCGCCGATCAGAGGATCAGTGGTGACGATCTTGACCAGCAATGGCAGATCGATCGAGGTGTCGAACTCGGCGAAGCCGTTGTCGCCCAGCACGATGTCGTCACCAGAGTCGGCACCACCAACCTGAGTCGGCTCAGGAGCGCCACCATTGGCGTTGTTGTTGTTCACCGGGTCAGACGCAACCGCATTGACCGGCACATAGTTGACCAAGTCCTTGCCGAACCCGCCAATCACCACATCGTCGCCATCGGCGACCAGCAGCACGTCGTCGCCACCGACACCCGGATCGGTCGACGTGACCATTCGCAGCACGCTGACCTTGCTCTCGGTGAACACCGCAGAGCCGGTCGGGTTGATATCGAAATTGGCGATGCCGTGGTCGCCGAACACGATGTCGTCGCCGGTCGAGCCGGTATCGACCCAGTCGTTCTTCGCACCGGCCAGCACCAGGTCATCGCCGGATTGGCCGGTGTAGATGAAGTCAGCGTCACCAATCGTCGGGTTGGTCGTCATCGCCATTGTGAGCAGCGGCACGTCGATGGTGGTGTCGAAGGTCAGCGTGCCGTTGTCGCCCAGCACGATGTCGTCACCAGAGTCGGCACCGACCTTGGTCGGTTCGGCAGGGCCACCATTGGCGTTGTTGTTGTTCACCGGGTTGGACGCAACCGCATTGACCGGCACATAGTTGACCAGGTCCTTGCCGAACCCACCGATCACGATGTCGTCGTCGTCGCCGCTCAGCAGCACGTCCTCACCGCCGATGGTCGGAGCGATCGACGTGACCAGGACCGGGACGCTGCGCGTCGGCGTCGGGCCGGCAGGGTTCAAGGTGAAGAGCACGAGGCCATGGTCACCGAAGATCAGATCATTGCCGGTCAACCCGGTGTCGACCCAGTCGTTGCCCGAAGCGCCAAAGACGATGTCGTTGCCCTCAGCGGTGAAGATGTAGTCGTCGTCGCCAGCGACCGGTACGCCGACGGCGAAGATCGGAACAGCCTCGGGTGGCAAGTTGACCGTGGCGTCGCCGGCC
>JBDNHG010000572.1:0-3099 GCA_041688925.1 Acidimicrobiales bacterium
AAAAGCGCCAAAGAGATGCGCAGCCTTCGCGCGAGCCTGCAGATTGTCTTCCAAGACCCGTACTCGTCGCTGAACCCTCGCATGCGAGTCGGCGACATCATCGCTGAGCCGCTCATCGTGCATGGCTTGGACAAGGCCGCAGCCAAACGGCGAGCCGAGGAGTTGCTCGAGCTCGTGCAACTGAGGCCCGAGTACACCTCTCGATTTCCACACGAATTCTCGGGTGGGCAACGTCAGCGCATCTCATTGGCCCGCTCACTGGCGCTCGACCCCGACGTTTTGGTACTCGACGAGCCCGTCTCGGCCCTTGACGTCAGCGTACAAGCCGGCATCATTGAGCTGCTCGACGAGCTGCGCCGACGGCTCAACCTAGCGATCGTCTTCATCGCTCACGATCTATCGGTCGTTCGACATGTGTCCGATTCAGTGGCCGTCATGTACCTCGGTCGCATCGTCGAGATCGGCACGAACGACGACTTGTTCGGTCGACCGTCGCTTCCCTATACGCAGGCGCTGCTGTCCGCAGTTCCAATCCCCGATCCGATTGTCGAGCGAAAACGCACGCGGGTTCTGCTCAAGGGCGACGTGCCCAGTGGCATTAATCCGCCGAGCGGGTGCCGCTTTCGCACTCGCTGCTGGAAAGCCGAAGAGCGCTGCGAACTCGAGCAGCCCGAGCTCGTCGATCGCGGCCTCGGTCACCCGGTCGCGTGCCATTTCCCAGATTCGTAGACAGCGTCGACTTCGGCGAGCGGGCGAACGACAACCAACCGCACACCGGCGTTTAGTTCACGACTTGCGGCCGACTGTCGATGGCGACCAGTCTTTAGTGATGACTGACCCCACCTTCACCACCGTGCTGTACTCGGTCGACGAGCGCATCTGCACCATCACGTTGAACCGTCCCGAGAAGCTCAACGCCATGAGCGCAACGCTGCTGAACGAGCTCGAGGACGCATTTGGTGCGGCCAAGGTCGACCAAGCGGTGTCGGTCGTGTTGCTGAAAGGAGCCGGCCGATCGTTCTGCGTCGGCTACGACTTGGCCCCAGACGACTGGATCCTCAGCCAATACGGGGCCGACTTCGAGGGGCCTGTCGACGCAGTCATCGACCGCGATGACGTGAGTGAGATTCTCGAGCGCTGGTTGCGCCTGTGGAAGTTCCCGAAACCCATCATCGCCCAGGTGCAAGGCGTCTGTCTGTCAGGTGCTGGCGAGCTGCTGGGCGTCGCCGACCTGGTTGTCGCAGGCGAAGGTTCCAAGTTTGGTCACCCTGCCGGGCGCGACCTTGGCATTCCCGTGACCTTGTCGTTCTGGCCCATGCTCATCGGCATGCGCAAGACGAAGGAGTTGCTGTTCACCTCCAAGCTCATCAGCGGCGCCGAGGCCGAACGTATTGGTTTGGTCAACCAGGTCGTTCCCGACGATGAGCTCGATGCAGCAGCGCTCGACATGGCCCGCGACGTAGCTCGCACTGCGGACGTCGGGCTGCGCATGTCGAAGCTGGCCACCAACCGCTGGTTCGAGAACATGGGGCTGCTGGCCTCGTGTCACAGCACCGCCGACCTCGACACGTTCTTCCACCAGAGCGCGACCTATGTCGACTTCTTCACCGCAGTCCGCGAAAAGGGCATGGCAGGAGCGCTCGAAGAACGGGCCGACAAGTTTGGTTGATGCTGTGGCAACGCCGGGCCCCGTCTGAAGCGCAACCTCAGATAACGGTGGACGACACTCGCTGACGGTCGAAGGTTCGCCATGCGTCCGAAAGTCGGCGCATGCCTTCGGCGAGATCCTCGAGTGACGAGGTGAACGGAATGCGGATGTTCGGGTGGTCGCCGTCGACTGCACAGAACTGTTGACCGGACGCAATCAAGACCCCGTAGCGGGCGGCATGCTCCACACCGGTGGTGCGCCGATGACGAAGACAGCGACCGGGGTGCACGGCTAACGTCGATCCCATGCACGTAGGGCCTGAGGAGCAACTGGCCCAGGACGTGGGCACCGAAAATGCGAGTGTCGCGTCGGCCGCGCTGCCGGTAGCTTCCGGCGCGCCGAGCTGGCCTGCGCTGCTCGCTGTTGGTCTCGCTATCGCAGCACTCCTCGGGGCGTATGCACTGGGTCGTTCCGCTGATGCGCCACCTCGGGCCGCGCCGGTTCCGCCGGTCGCCACCGCGATTCCACCAACCGCGGTACCGACCGCGACCGCGATGCCAGTGCCACCTCCGCCACCCCAGCTGGTCGACATGTTGGGCGAGGGAGCGGTTTTGGCCGAACTCGATCTCGGGAATCGATCGCGTGCGGTGATCTGGTGTCGCGAGTCGGTTCCTGGCACGCAGATCTCATCGACACTCGCCCTGATCCACATCGCCGCCTCGAGTCAGTTTGGCGATCAGGTGGTGCTGTACGAGGAGTTGACCAAACCCTGGGTGACGGGTGGCTCGGGCCCACAAGGGCGCGTGCTCGAGACCGAGGGGCTGGGTGCCAGCAACTTTGGGTCGCCGGAACCGATCGTCGCCGCCTATGTCGGCAATGCGACCAATGGTACGAGATGCGAGAGTTGTGCGCCCGAACAGATCACGCTCGGAGGTGGTGATGTTTTGGTTGGCTCGTGCATTCATGAAGCACCGCTCCGAGGCGGCATTGTCTACGTCATAGCACCGCCGGTGCGGGCCGGTCAGACACCGCTCGCACTGCACGTGAGTTGTGGTTTCACGACAGTGCAAATCGAGAGCGACCGACTTGTCGTCGAGGGTGAAGCGCCACTTGTTCGGGGTCTGCAAGAAGCTCGTTTCCTGTTCCCGGCCGTGAGCTTCTTACGCGATGGTGGGCAGTTCGTTGCGAGCGATCTCGGGCTGCTCGATTGGAACTGCGACATCGAACGCTCGAGCCATTTGGCAGACAACTATTTGCTGCTCACCAAACCCGCTCCATCGATCTCGTTCGAGCGGACTGATTCCGCTATCGGCGAGATCGGTGTTCACGGTCCAATGGTCCTTGGACTCGACGCCGACCAGTGCAGCATGTTGACCGGCGCCTGGTGGGGTCAGCCGAAACTCGAGGACCCGACGGGAACCGCGATCGCAGATCTCGTGGGCATCGAACCG
>JBDNHG010000573.1:0-6147 GCA_041688925.1 Acidimicrobiales bacterium
AGCATGGCGACTAGCGGACCGAGACTTCCCCTTGATCGATCATCGACCGGAGAATGCCTGATCCAACGCGTCCTGTCTTGCTCGCCGTTTGGCTCGGTCTTCATCGCTGAGTGCATCGAGCCATCGCTTGCCTTCTTCGGCCTGCTTCCAGAATCGGGCAGCTTCAAGAAGATCAAGCGCTTCGGTCAGCGTCTCCTCATACTTGCCACCGAGGCTCTTGATCCGATCTCGCGTCTCAGTCGTAACCTTGATGCTCGTATGTGGCATACCTTTAGCATACTCCCTCACCCAGAACCGCTGCCACAGCGGTCAACTTGATGCGCGGTCGAGTGCCGGGCTCAGCCGATGTTGGCGCCGCCGTCGGGGTGTAGGAATCGCCCCGTCATGCCACGAGATGCGTCGGACGCAAGGAAGACGTAGCTCTGGGCGTGATCGTCGCCGTCGAGTGCGACTTCGAGCGGGCTACGGTCGCGGACGCTCTTGGCGCGGTCGGGTGTGTCGCCGAGCGAGCGCTCGTGCATGCCGAGCGAGCGTAGGCCCCGCAGGTCGGTTCCTACCGTGCCGCCAGGGGCGACACCATTGACTCTGATCTCGGGCGCCAGTTCGTGCGCCAGGGCGGTGACACATCCTCGCAGGGCGAACTTGCTGGCGACGTAGAGAATGCCGCCCCGCCCGGCCGTGAAACTGCTGGTCGAGCACGTTAGAACAATGCAGCCGCGGCTGGCTCGTAGCTGTTCGAGACCGGCCTGTACCGACAGCAAATGGCTGCGGACGTTGACGTTCATGGCCTCGGCAAATGCCTCGTCGAACACGTCGGGGTCGATGTCGCCGAGACCCAGGTAGAAGTCGAACAAGCCAACACAGTTTACGAGCACGTCCAGGCCTCCGAAGGCATCGACGGCAGCGGTAACGGCTGCTTCGTTGTCGTCACGGCTGGTGGCATCACCGCACACCACAGGCCCACCACCTGACGCTGCCAACGCTTCACACTTGGCCGGGTCGATCTCGAGCGCTGCGACCTGGGCGCCCTCGGCCAAGAAGGCGTCGAACACACCTCGTCCGATGCCCGAGCCAGCGCCGACGATGAGCGCTCGTTTCCCTTCGAGCTGCATCAGAGTCGCATCACAGGAAGATGGCCAGGTTCTGGGTGCGCAAAACCGATTCGTCGACCTCGATCAGCCGGGCGGCCAGCCTGAGCCCGTCTGGTGTTCTGACCAGTGTGTCGACCCGTCCGGCCGACAGAACGCTCGGCGGATTGCGGTCGCCGCGAGATCGATAGAGCAGGACAGCCGACTCGACGGTGAGCCGATCATCGTCGGCAGCGAAGGTGCGGACGTTCGAAATGTGATGTCGCAGCCTGCTCGGCGGGTCTTCGGCCCAGGCATGACCGGTCTGGAAGCGGGCGACTCTCTTTCGCAGCGAGTACAGGTCTTCGTCGAAGTGGTCCATGGTCTGCACATCGGCTTCGGACGCAGCCTTGGCCGATGTCACCCGCACCGGCATGCGGTAGCTGATCGACGGGTCGAGCAGATCGAGCCAGGCTCCGAACTGAGCGGTGTCGAGCAGGTGGGCTTCCTCGACCAGGAATTGGGCGGCATCTTGGTGACGGGCATCGGAGTAGGGCAGTGGCGTCGGAGGCATTGGCGGCGCAGGCGTGGTCATCAGGTCGCCGCTCGAACGCCGAAAGCGATGGGGTCGAATTCGGGTGCGGGCTGCTCGATCAGGTCGGCCCACATCGAGAACCAATGACGCTGGTTGTGCTCACCGAAACCCTGATACGCAGTGCCGGGGCCGCCGAACCCCTCGTACTGCTCGACGATCGGCGTGCCATCGTGGGTCAAACCCATGCGATTATTCAGCAGCAGCCGCCGAGCCATTGAACCCTTGGCCGTGGTGGATGGTCGGGGGTCACGGGTTTGCGGCCCGAGCGTTGACCCAATCGGCGATGGCATCAGCGACCTGATCGCGAGCGGTCGGCGGGTCTCGGAAATAGTGGTCACCGGGGAAGATGAGTTTGGTTTTGTCGGTAGCGGCAACGGCATCGAGGATGGAGTCGGCATCGCTCGGAAAAACGCCACTGTCGCCGTCGGCCGCCACCAACAACGTGGGCACGTGCAACCGAGCCAGGTGTGGGGCAGCCTGACACTGCGAATCGGTGAGGCTCCACATCGACAACCAGGTTCGTAACGAGTTGACGAGCCCGACGCCGTAAATTCCGGCGTTGGCGCGCTTGGGGTCACCCACGTAACACGAGTTCGGGGGCCGGTTGTTCGGGTCGATGGTCGGGTCGACGAAGCGGGGATCGGCCCACACCCGGGTGGTGACGAACAGCCGGTCACGTGTCCCGGTGTCGGCCAAACGCTCGAGCTCTTCTTTGCACCACGTTGTAATCCTGTTGCTGCGGGCGACCTGCGCTGCTCGCACCCGGGCGACGAACTCGGCGCTGTAGGGAGGTCCGTTGTCGGGATTGTAGATGTCGAGTTCGGGGTCGGTTGCGGTTGGATCGGCCTCGTTGATCACCGACGCATCCAACCAGTTGGCGAAGATCTCGGGGCGGCCCGGATGTGCCGCGACGAAGACGTACAGATCACCAGCGATCAGATCGTCGATGCAATCGAGGGCCGGCAGATCCCAGGTCGGGGTGATGTTCGCCTCGACCGCCTGCGACTGGTAGGCGCCCATCAGTGATCCTCCGCCTGAGTTGCCGATGATGACCACGGTCTCGACGCCGGCGACCTCTTTCATCCAGCGCACCCCGACGCCGATCTCGGCTACTGCGTGGTCGAGTAAAAAGGCCCGCTCATTACCTCGGAACCTGGTGTTCCAGCCCAAGAAGCCGAACCCGCTCTGGGCCAGGTACGAGGCGAGATAGTGCTCGGAGAAGTCGACGTTGTAGTGCGTTGCGATGAAGCCAACTTTGGGCTGCTGCCCTCGCGGCGTATGCCAGATGCCTTGGCACGGGTGGCCGCCCGCTCCGGCACGGCCGATGATCGGCGAATCTAGGCCGACGAATTCATGGTCGATGTCGGTCATGTCAATCCCCCTGAACACAGGGTCGGATCCGAGCCTGATCACGACCGATGGTAGAACGCGTTTGGGCCCACCGGTGAACGAACGAACGAGCGCATGGGTCGCGTACAGCTTTGCCGCCAGACCCGCTCGCCTCGTGCCTCTCAGGGGCAGTTAGCTCAGTTCGCTAGATCTGGGTCCGGTTGATCGTCGGCCATTGGCCGAGCGTCATGTGATGGACCTACCGCTCGCTGCGAGACCAGTGGACGCTTCGAAGGCTTCGATTTTGTCCTCGACGGCGTGCCCCGCCCAATCGGCGGATGAGTTCGCCGCATGCGGCCAGGACCTCCGATGGCGTCAGGAACCACCAGGCAGGCGACTTCAGAACGTATGGTCGTGGTCGTCAATGTGTGGATGCATCGCTCGGCAGCCCGTGGATGGGCAAATGGGCGAGGAAGAGTCTCAAAACATGCGGCACTACCCGTCAAAAAGCAGCGAATGGGCAAGCTTCGGCATCGAACTAACCGACGACGAACTGCTCATTGGTGGCTGGCAAGTGATGCAGCGCTGGGAGGAGCCCCTGATGCGGGTGCTGGCCGCCGAGGTCACAAAGCACCGTGGCGACATCCTCGAAGTCGGGTTCGGCATGGGCATCTCGGCGCGTGCAATTGTCGACTGCGGTTGCGACTCGTACACCGTTATTGAGGCCCACCCCGTTGTTGCCGATGCGGCGCGAGCGTGGGGTGAGCAGCCAGCAGTCCCTGTCACGGTCATCGAGGGCTTCTGGGAAGACGTAGTTCCCGACCTCCAGAAGCGATTTGACGGAATTCTG
Organism: Acidimicrobiales bacterium; assembly: GCA_041688925.1. Classification (GTDB taxonomy): domain Bacteria; phylum Actinomycetota; class Acidimicrobiia; order Acidimicrobiales; family UBA10347; genus UBA10347. The sequence continues at coordinate 3,842 of JBDNHG010000573.1, forward strand.
TTCGACACCTACCCCCTCAGTGAGCAGGAGCGGTCCCGCAACCACTATCCGTTCATCGGCAAGGCTCGCCCATTGCTGAATGCAGGCGGCAGGCTGGCGGTCTACTCAGACGAGACGACCGACTTTCGCCCCGAGCATCTGAAACTGTGGCTCGAAAACTTCGACGAAGTGCGGCTCGTGAAAGTCGAAGGACTCGAGCCGCCCGCTGACTGCGAATACTGGAGCACCTCAACGATGGTGATCCCGGTCGGAGTTGTTGGACCCAACTCGACTAACGGCAGCGCATTGCCCGGTGGGCTCAGGCGAGCTCACTAAAGGCGCCGGCTGCCATAGCGATCGGGCGAACTGGTGTTGCTTTGATACTGGGGCTGTTAACTGTCATCGCGGCAAATGGGGTTGCCCCCAGGAGCGCATGGGGGATTGTCCTGATTCCCGACCGGCCACCAATGACGCATCATCGAGACCATGCGCATGTGGTGCGGATTCATCGGCATCGCCCCGGCCCTATTTGCTGCGTGCCTGACCCTTGCGGTCATTGCGGAATGTGCGAGTCGGGTGCTGCGGGGTCGCCCTCTGCAGTGGCGGGCGATGTGGCTTTCGGCTGTTGCCGGCGTCGGTTCGATTGGCGTCAAGCACATCGTTGGTCCGTTGCTTGTTCTGCCGACCCACCTGTTTCTTTCGCGCCATGCCGTGGTTCACCTCGACATGTGGAACCCGCTGTCGTGGCTGGCGATCTTTCTGGCCCGCGACCTGATCTCGTATTGGGGCACCGCATCGAGCACATGACCCCGTGGTTGTGGGCGTCGCACGCGGTGCACCATTCGTTCGAAGAGATGTCACCCAGCGTGAGCACCCGAGTTCCCTGGATGGAGATGATCTACAAGATTCCGTTGAGTCTTTGGATGCCGCTGGTCGGTATCGATATTCGTCTCATCATCGGTATCGACGTGTGCGCTGCGCTGATCTCGATTCTGCAACACACCGAGGCGTTCCCGGCCAAGCCGAATGGGCTGATGCAACGCGTGTTCATCGTGCCCAGCCATCACCGAGTTCACCACGGCACAAACGACATCTACCTCGACAAGAACTTTGGCGCCGTGCTCTGCATCTGGGACAAGATGTTCGGTACCTTCCAGGCCGAAACCGAACCAGCCCGTTACGGCGTGCTCGGTCGCAAGCTCGACACTGCGACCGACATGATCTGGGGCAAGTACCCCGACCTCATGCGCCCCCGTATCGCCGCTGCTCGCGCCGCCATCGCCGAGGCAGACCTGCTCCCGCTCGGCTGAGGCTGATCGGCGACTCGGGTCGCCATCTAAGATGCGATGCAACGTCGGCGGAACGATGGGCGCTGCCCGAGCAGGACCGTACCTCACCTATAACTCGGTGTGTGGTGAGCCGCGACCAGGGCCTGATCCCGGTTGTGCAGATGATGCCGTGGGCACGGGCATGCGAACCGGGCACAACGGAACTGTGGCAGTCGATCGTGGCGCCCGAAGTGCCCGCGGTCGTCGAGGATTGTGTTGCAATCAACACGGTCAATCCGGGGATTCACTTTGCGTGGCACGGCGTCGCACCTTCGGTGCTCGCTTTGCGGTTGCAACAGATGTTCAGCATCGTCACGCAGGGTTCCGCCGACGGTATCGAGATCTGTTACCCGCCGGCCTGGGGAAACTTCCCGACCATCTCGGTCGAAGACGCGATCCGCATGACCACGATCAACGCTGCGGCGGCCATGGGGTTCGAGGCCGACTTCGGCACGATCGAAGTCGGCAAGTCGGCCGATCTGGTCATCCTCCAAGACGATCCGTTCGACGCCGATGCCGAGACCGGCAGAGGTGAGTCGGGCGGCACAGAAGGTCCGCTGATGTTCGGCTCGATCGATGAGTTCGCGTACTTCGCCCGAGCTCTAACACCAAGTGAGATAGGCGCAATCGCCGAGGCCGTCGCTGCGTTCGGTCTGTCGATGACCAAAACGCGAACTCCGACAATCTGTAGTAGATCGGGCTCGGCCAAGTAACCCGGTACACGGCTGACCGGCAGCGGCCGAACGATGTGAATCGTTCGGCTGAGCGTGAGAGGCCATGCTCGTGCTTCGGCCCCGTGAGACACCTTCAGAGCGGACCACAACTACCCGCCGCCGATGTTGTCGATGCGGTCGCCAAGCCAGTCGAGTAACGAAGCTTGCACAAAGAGCTGCAGCACGAACCAGGCGATGACCAACAGGGCGCCAACAAGAAGGGCAGTTCGAATCCAACGAAGTCCCGTGCTGACATAGTCGGCGATAACGCGCTGCAGCGATCGCA
>JBDNHG010000574.1:0-2443 GCA_041688925.1 Acidimicrobiales bacterium
CGCCGCCGAGCGACGGCGCACAGAAGACCGATGCTGCAGCGAGGCGAGACCGCTTCTCGTCGCCCGATATTCGTCCCAACCACGACATCCGTTCGTCAGAGCCGAAGTCGCGTTTTAGGGCTGTGGTCTCGTCGCCGTCGCTGGCGATCCAGATCTCGACCTCGGGCGGCAACTTTCGCGCCGCCTCGAGCAGCACGCGCAGTCCTTTTCGTTGCTCGTTTCGGCCGACCAAGAAGATGGCGGGGGCCGACGTCTGCGCTGGTTCGGCGTTCACGTAACGACTGAGGTCAATGCCGTTGAAGACCCGTTCGTAGGAGCCGCCCACCCACTGCGACGCCAACGCCTCAGCCTCGGCAGACACTGCGCAGGCGATCGCAAGCCGTTTGCGCAGCGACCGGCACCCTCGATTTACCCACCGATATGCCGAGCTGCGACCAGCAGCATGAAACGTTCCGACCATGGGTGCCGCCTGCATCAACACCGAGGTGATGCCGATGCCAGGAACAAGTGGCTCGTGCAGGTGGATCACGTCGAATTCTTCGTTCCACAGCGCCTTGATCAACCGAATCTGCGCCGGCAGGTCGGGAGCGATCGGAGCAATCGAGCCGTTGGCCGCCGTTGGCAGGCTTGCGCCCAGCGTGGTGACTCCGGCGTCGGGCGGCGGGCCATCACACGGTGCCAAGACACGCACATCGATTCCGCGGCGACGCAGCACAGGCGCCAATCCGAGCACTTGCTCTTGCACGCCGCCGGGCACCGACAGGCTGTACGGACAGATCATGCCGACGCGCATCTCAGACAGTGTGGCCGACAGGTCGATGCATCGTCGGCTTTGGTCGAACGAATGCGCTAGGTGTCTAGCTACCAGTTGCGGCTTTGGCAGTGCCGTGACGTGCCTGTAGAGCGTCATGGTCGCTTGGCCAGTTCGGCTGCAGAACAATCCATTGGTGCGGTGCACGACGAATCTGCATCTGCATGACGTCGGCGACGTTCTGGGTGATCCGCAGAATGTCGTCGCGCAGTTTGCCCTGGCGTTCGGTCGAAATCGGCGGCTCGCAGATCGCATGGTTCTGGGCGCCGCGGTGATAGACGGCAACCGGCACGATGGTCGCCCCCGTGCGCAGCGCCAGCGTGGCAGCTCCGCCCGGAAGTTCGGTCTCCTCGCCGAAGAAGTCGACCTCGACACCGCCATCTCCGAGGTTGCGGTCACTCATCAGACACAACACATGGTTCGCCTTGAGGCGCCGCAGCAGCTGGGGGCCGAGCCCCTTGCCGAGCGGAAGGACCTGGATTCCAACCGACTCGCGCCACCCTTCCATCCACACCCGCAGGTCTTCGTTCTCGAGGGCTTCGACGACGCCGGTGACCTGATACTTCGGCACCTTGTCGAGCCAGCTCGCCGCCCACTCCCAGCCGCCCACGTGGGGCAGGACCAGTATTGTTCCCTTGCCGCGGGCATGGCTGTCTTGGATGTGGCGAAAACCCTCGTAGCTGAAGCCCTCGTCGACGGCATTTGCCGTGAGACCCGGCAGCCGGGCTGTGTCGGTGTAATAGCGGGCATAGGAGCGGAACACCGCCCGCACACCCGATGCAAGTTCATCGGTGCTGAGCGAACGACCATGGCTGCGTTCCAGATTGCGCTCGACGATTAGTTTGCGATCAGGCGACAACGAGGGAAGCGCCATCGTGGCGACCCGCGCCAGGCCACTCATCACATCGTGGGGCAGCACTCGAGCGGCGGTGGCCACCGTCTTGTAGATGGCGAGCGTTGGATCGAACGCCATGTTCTGTGGCTAGTTCTTGGCCGCTGCTGCGGCAGCCCGATCGGCGTGCATCTCGATCGTGGCCTGTTTCCAGACCTTGAAGAAACGCTGCACCACGGTGACACACGTGAGTACCAGCATCACCCACAACACGGGTTCGAGGATGCGGGGGAACGCGAGGCCGGCCGACAGCAGAATAAATCGTTCGGCGCGCTCCATGATGCCGCCCTTGGCGTCGTAGCCCAGCAGTTCGCCCTTGGCTCGCAGATACGACGTGATGAGCGCTGCCGACATGATTGCGACCGACAACACCGACAAGGTGCCAGGGAAGTTGGCCGCGTAATACCAGCTGAGTCCGCCGAATACGAAGGCGTCGCTGAACCGGTCGATCGACGAATCGAAGAATGCGCCTCGTTTGGATGCTGACCCCGACGCCTTGGCGACGGCCCCGTCGAGCAGGTCGGGGATGCCGGTTGCCAGCATTGCAACGAAGCCCCATCTCAGATAGCCGTTGCCGATGATGAACGCCGTGGCCACTGACATGGCGATGCCGACGCAGGTGAGCACGTCGGCGCTGACCCCGAGCTTGCGGAGGCCCTCGCCGATTGGATCGACAGCCTTCTCGACCTTTTGGCGCCAGTTGCCATCAAACATACTGGCTCCAGTCTTCGGGATTCTTC
>JBDNHG010000575.1:0-2411 GCA_041688925.1 Acidimicrobiales bacterium
AATCAGTCGGTCGGCCGTACTCATAGCAGGTCCACCGAATCGTCATCGACGAGGGTTACCGCAATGTTTTCGGCCGGACCCGTTGCGCTCGTCGTGGGGATCACTCGCACGTCGAAACCTTGCAGTATCGCCGACCAAATGGCCACGTCGGCTCGACGGGCGACGTGAGGGAAATGGCCATAGTCCGCCGAAACTGCCGTGGGTTCGTCACCAAATGACGCCCGAGCCGAGTCGTTGGGATCATCGTGCACCAAGAGTGCATGACCGCGACCCGAGGCAAGAGCCGAAAAGGCCGCGTCGCCTCCTTCGACCGCATGACCGCTCGCTTGCAAGAAGCGGTAGTCCTCGATCGTGCGGACCGTGTCGCGCGCAACAACGTCGGCGACGTAGCGCACTGTTTCGTCGGCGATGTCATCGAGCGTGGCCGGACTGTCGATTTCGAGCAACACAACATTGGTCCGTGGCGGGACGATGCCTCGGAGACGATCGACTAGGCCCTGTGTATCGCCGCCTTCGTCGACGATCGCAACGAGCCGCAACTGGTGGGTGGTCGCGATTGTTCGCAAAACCTTGGCTGCGGCCGTTGGATCGACAGGAAGCGGCGTCAGTGACGGTTCGGAACCTGGCACGAACAAGACGACTTCGGCCGTTTCTGCACCGAATGACACGGTGACGTGGGGAACCCGCCACTGATCCCATTCGATCATCGGCGCCGCCATGGGCAATGCGCCAACCGTCATGATGGGCGTTGAAGGGCCCTCGGGGGCGAAGTCGACCGCGGTCGACCCATCATCGGCAGCAAACAATGCCCAGCCGCCAAAGTCGTCGGGCACGGGTAACCGCAGCCGAGCATCAAGTGCATCGAGCGCATCGACAGACGCTCCTTGTTCGGTGAGTTGTCCACGGTGTTGCGCGAACGCCGCATAGGGATCTGAATCGGCGAACTCGCCGCAAGGGAGGTACAACGAGGTGTACGGCTGCGGCGAGCGGTACAGCGATCTGAGGCGGTCAGGCGCAGTCGGTCGAACCGATGCTGGAAGAGTTGCAGGCGTCGTCATGCCGTGTCGCTACCCGGTCGTGACAGATCTCAAACCACCCCGGCCGCACCGCCCATGTGGGCTAGTCATTGGTTTAGAACTACCCCGTGTCGGGCAACCCTGGACCATGGACAACTCCGAAGAACCGCCGAGGCCACGAAATCAGCACCCGTCGCTTTCGAAGGCATCGTTCCTCGGCGACACCACCGAGATTGGTGCGGCTCGAGACTCGCTCGAAGCCTGGCTCCACACCGAGGCACCCCGACTGGCCGACATGCGCAGCTACGAGATCGTGCTTGCGACCAACGAACTCTTGGTCAACGCCTTCGAACATGGCGGCGACGGAGGGTGCATGTTCGACCTGCGACATGTCAACGACGATCTGATGGTCACGGTGACCAACGACGCGGATGCCGCGGGTGTGTTGCCGAGCCAATGGTGGACGATGCCCGATGCCGGCGCTCGTAGTGGTCGCGGGCTCGCCATAGTGAAAGCTGTCGCTGATGAAGTGACGCAAAGAGTGACCGCGACGACCGTCGCTATCACCGCAAGGTTCGATTTACGCAACAGAACGCACGCTCGGGGCCCGCGTGAGGCCACAATTGCCCTGTGATTGAAGACCCACTCGCCGCATTAGCGGTGATCACCACGGCAGCCATCTTGTGTCAATGGATCGGCAACCGTCTCAACATTCCCTCCGTTCTCTTCCTGCTCGTCGCCGGCGTATCACTGAGCCCGGTTCTCGATCCTGACGCAATCTTCGGCGAATTGTTGTTCGTCGGCGTCGGACTCGGCGTCGCCATTCTGCTCTTCGAGGGCGGAGCCGGTCTGAACTGGAGCAAGCTGCAACGCGGCCGCACCGCCGTAATCCGGCTGGTGACCGTCGGTGCGCTCATCACCTGGGCGATTGGCGCTACGACCGTCGCACTCTTGCTCGACGTCGACCTCAGTATTGCAATTCTCATGGGCGCGATCCTGATCGTCTCGGGCCCCACCGTGATCATGCCATTGCTCCGGGTCGTTCGGCCCCGGGAACCAGCCGCATCCATTTTGCAGTGGGAAGGCATTCTGATCGACCCCGTCGGTGCCGGTCTCGCCATCGTCGTGCTCGACGCGATCATTTCCGAGCGCTCATGGGGGCGCATCGTCTTTCGCATTCTCACCACGATCGGTGCCGGTGTCGCCGTCGGTGCCGCCGTCGCAATCCTGGTGCTCGCGGTGCTGCGACGCCACCTCATCGCCGACCATCTGCATGTGCCTGTCACGCTGGCGGCCGTGATCGGCTCGTATGCCTTGGCCAATCAGCTGCGTCCCGAAGCGGGCCTTATTGCCGTGACCCTGCTCGGCATGGCATTCGCCAACCAACGGAGCGTG
>JBDNHG010000576.1:0-4630 GCA_041688925.1 Acidimicrobiales bacterium
CCATACGACGCAGCCCTGCGTCGACATCGAAGTCGGCGAGCTCGGCCTCGGTCACCCATTTGAGAGCCTGGCTCTCGTGATTTCCCTCTGGCTTGGCACCGGGCGGAGCGATCACGAGATAGCGGACGTCGAGGTGGAGGTGCGCATCTTCTTTGGGCGGGTCAACGCGATGGATGTCGACATCGATCGCCGGCGTCACCACAGCCAGACCGGCGATGCCGGTTTCCTCCTCGGCTTCTCGCAACGCCACATGCGCCAGATTAGTATCGCCATCGGCGTGCCCTCCGGGCTGAAGCCAGCGCTGCAACTTGGTGTGGAACAGCAACAAACACGTCATCCGACTGGGGTCGACGACGAACGCCGAGCCGGTCAGATGGCCGGGACGACAGCTTCGCACGGCGATGTCCTCATGCGCTTCGATCAGTTCGAGTATGCGATCGCGGTCACCACCGAACCCCTTGCCGATAGTTGCACCCAGTAGACGACGAGCGACGTCACGATCGGCGCTCGGGGCAAGTTCGGTGCCCGCCGAGGCGAGAGCGAATGGCGTAGATGTCACGCGCTCACACTAACTTCGGGACATGCGTCATCAGCTCCGACATGGCAATCTCCATCCATTCACGAACTTCGACATTCCACATCTGCTTCAGCGTCAAGCCGACGTACGTGGCGACCACCCATTCCTGATCTGGGAACCGTTCGGCGGTGAGCGCCGCACGTGGAGTTACGCCGAGTTCGTCGATGCCACCCGCCGGGTCGCGAATGGTCTGGCGACCCGAGGCGTCAAGGTGGGCGACCGTGTCTTGGTGCACCTCGACAATTGCCCCGAAGCAATCTTCAGCTGGTTCGGCTGTTCAGTTGCGGGCGCCTCGGCGGTAACGACCAATGCTCGTTCGGTCGCCGATGAATTGCGCTATTACGCCGAGACCGCCGAAGTGGTCGGTGCCATCACCCAGCCGAAGTTTGCCGAGTTGGTCGCCACGAGCACCGACCCGGGCTTCTTGATTGTGACCGAGACCGACAACGGAGAGCCACCTGCTTCCGGCCATGCTCCGGCCGCAGCCGATTCGTTCGACCGATTGTTCGAGGCGTCGCCGCTCGACCTGCGACCACCTGATCCGCATCTCAACTTCAGTGTGCAATTCACGTCGGGCACGACATCACGCCCCAAGGGGGTCGTGTGGAATCATGCGAACGCGCTGTGGGGTGCTCGCATGTGCGCCACGAACGAACACCTCAACGCCAACGATGTACACCTCACCCACCTGCCGATGTTCCACACGAACGCGCAGTCGTATTCGGTGCTGGCCTCGTTGTGGGCCGGTGCAACCGTGGTGGCGCAACCCCGGTTCTCGGCGTCGCGATTCTGGGACGTTTCGTTGCGCAACCGCTGCACGTGGTCATCGGTCGTGCCATTCTGCGCAAAGGCACTCATGGCCCGCGACGAACCCGTTCCCGACCACCAGTACCGCCTCTGGGGTAGCGGGGCGCAGGTTCCTTCCTGGGACGAATACTTCGGCGTGAAAACGATCTCGTGGTGGGGTATGACCGAGACGATCACCCAGCCGATTGTCAGCGACCCCACCGTTGCTTCGACGCCTTTGTCGATCGGCCGTCCCTCCCCCGCGTACGAAATCGCCATCCTGCATGACGACGGCACACCAGTCGGCCCCGGCGAAACCGGAGGCTTGCTCGTGCGTGGCGTGCCCGGGCTCTCGCTGTTCAAGGAATACCTGAACAATCCTGAGGCCACCGAGGCAACGTTCGACGACAAGGGCTTCATGATCACCGGCGATCGCGTCAAACTGCTCGCCAACGGCGATATCCAGTTCGGCGACCGCGACAAGGACATGCTCAAGGTCGGTGGCGAGAACGTCGCCGCATCAGAGATCGAGCGTGTTGTCGCTTCGGTCGCCGGCGTCGCCGAGTGCGCCGTCGTCGCCAAACGTGACCCGATGCTCGACGAAGTGCCCATCGTGTTCGTCTTGCCACCTGCGGGAAGCAGCGCCGACGCACAACAGCTCAGTGACGCTGTGCTCGCTGCCTGCCAGGCTTCGCTTGCCGACTTCAAGGTGCCGCGCGAGGTGCGGATCGTCGACGAGCTGCCAAGATCTACACTCGAGAAAATCGCCAAGGCCAAACTCCGCGACCTCGTCAACGAAGGCTGACCACCCATGGAACAGAGTGACATCGAAGACGCCGCCATGTTCTTGCTGCATCTGCGCACGCAGCGCGACCGGGTCCGTGCATTACCCGGCGAACTAACACCCAAGACGATCGACGAGGCCTACGAAATACAAGATGCCACCCACCGGTTTGGTGGCTGGCATCTCGGCATGCTCAAGGTTGGATGCACCAGCTCGATCGCCCAACAGGTCCTGGCTATCCCGCACCCGATCGGTGGCCGAATTCCGACCGAAGGTATCTTCGAGTCGGGTGCCACGGTGCCTGCTGCCTTCCTCGGCGGAACGCCCTTACTCGAGTGCGAGATCGCACTGCGTGTCGGCGCCGACAACAAGGTCGATGCGGTCGCACCGGCGATCGAACTCGTCGATGCCCGATTCCACGACACGTCGCTGGTGTCGGGGCCGAGCATCGTCGCTGATAACTCGGCTGGATGCGCCGCCATCATCGGAACTGCGCTCGACATCGATGCAGTCGACCTGTCCGACGTTGCCATCAGTCTGAACGACGGCGAGTCCGAGATAGCAACCGGCACGGCCGCTGCGCTGCTTGACGGTCCCCTGGGCTCGGCCGAATGGGTGCTGGCCCACGAGGCAAGCCGCGGCCGCGCCGTTGCACCCGGCACGTGGATCATCACCGGCACCTGCACCGGCCTGACACCCACCGAGTGGGGCGCAACCTACACCGCCGACTTCGGCCCCCTCGGCTCGGTCGGCTTCACCCTAGGCGCCAACTCCTGACAGCCGTCAGGGCGTGAAACGCCAGAGTCGGTCGGGGGCGCGGTCCTTGCTGAGACCGATGCGAGGCGTTCGGTTCGCCTTGGATGGCGGCGGCGTGCCATCGTCCACAATCCGCGCTTCGCTGGTGGCAATACATGCCCCGTTGAGCTCCTGACCGCAACCGAACGCTTGGGTCAGCTTGCCCGGCCCGTTGGCCAGGTCACGTTCGCGCACCTGCTTGTTGTTCACTCCGACTCGAGCGGCCCGCATCTCGTCGAGACCTGTCAACGGGGCAACCGCACGGATCAGCACGGCCGATGCCGTGCCCGGTGCGCCAACGACGACGTTGGCGCACCAGTGCATGCCATAACTCAGGTAGAGGTACCAGTGTGCGGGAGGCCCGTACATCACCTGGGTACGAGGTGTCGGCCCGCGCCATGCATGGCTTCCGGGGTCGTCCTCGCCGCCATAGGCCTCGACCTCGACGATGCGCCCGCTGCGCCCGCCACACACAAGAACCTTGTTGAGTAGCTCGGGCGCCACCTCGAGCACCGGCCGGTCATAGAACTCGACAGGCAGATCAGTCATGCCATCTCACAGCGAAGATTTGTGCACTCCCATGGGAGTGCACAAATCGCTCAGTCTGAATTCGCTTAGTCGGAGAGCGCAATGCGAACTCGTTTGTTGCCCTTGCCCTTGGACTCGGTCTTGGTGATAGTGAACGTGCCGACATCGGCGGTGCTGGAAACATGGGTTCCGCCATCGGCCTGTTTGTCGAGGCTGACAATGTCGACGACTCGAATGGTCGTGACCGACTCGGGGATCATGTTCACCTTGGTACGGATGAGGTCCTCGTCCTCGACGGCAACCGACCGGTCGAGAAACGACACCTCGATGGGTCGTGCGGCCGCGATCTCGGCGTTGACGGCTGCTTCGATCGTGTCCTTGAATCCCTCGGGAAGCGGGTCGAACTCGAAGTCCATGCGCCCCGACAGCGGTTCCATATTGCCGCCTGTGACCGCCTTGCCGTACTCATTCCAGATGACGCCGCACAGCAGGTGCATTGCGGTGTGCGTGCGCATGAGCTGATGCCGTCGCTCCCAATCAAGTGCCGCCGTGATCGTGTCGCCAACAGCGGGAAGGGGTCCCTCACCGCAGCTGTGCCAGACGGTGCCGCCGTCTCGCTTGACGCCGGTCACCGCAAGATCACCGCCAGGGCCGGTGATGGTGCCGTGGTCAGCGGGCTGGCCGCCGCCTTGCACGTAGAACACCGTCTGGTCGAGAGCGACTCGGCGGCCATCGCTGTCGACCTCGGTCACCGTGGCCGGGCTTTCGCGTAGATAAGCATCCTCGAGGTACAGCAACTCGGTCATGCACCCATCGTAGAGAACGCGAACCGTTGGTTGGTGTGCCGTTAGTTCCGCATCGATTGGTCGCAGCGCAACCGCGCAGATACGTTTGCAATCGACATGTTTGCTTCCTCAGTTTCAGCCGACGACCTGCGCGGCGCACTACGCCATACGCACAGCACCCCAATTGATGGCCCGACGGCATCGGTCGCAGCGGTATTCCGATGCGGCGAGAGCGACACCGAATTGCTGTTCATCCAACGGGCGTCAAAAGACACCGACCCATGGTCAGGACACATGGCTTTCCCCGGCGGTAGAACTGATCCGGGCGACAACGACTCGTTCGACACCGCCGAACGCGAAACACTCGAAGAAGTC
>JBDNHG010000577.1:0-5034 GCA_041688925.1 Acidimicrobiales bacterium
ATCCGCTGCGTGGCGAGACCAAGAACCCGTGGTCCAACGAGCGCACCCCCGGCGGATCCAGCGGAGGCGCAGCGTCGGCGGTCGCCGCCGGCATCGGCACGATCGCGCATGGCAACGACCTGGGCGGGTCCATTCGTCAACCGGCCAACTGTTGCGGACTTGTCGGTATTCGACCATCGCTCGGCCGGGTCCCAGCCTTCAATCCAAGCGCAGCGGCTGAGCGCTCGCTTGCGCTACAGCTCATGTCGGTGCAGGGCCTGCTGGCTCGATCGGTCGCTGACGCTCGCATCGCCTTCGAGGTGATGGCACAACGCAGCCCGCATGACCCCTGGCATATCGATGCGCCAATCAACGGCTCGACGCTCGACGCCCCGATTCGAGTTGCGGCGACCTATGGCACATCACTGATCGGCACCGACCCCGCGGTGCGGGCGGCGATCGATACCGCCGCCGGCCACCTCGCCGGTGCTGGCTACCAGATCGATTTTGTCGATCCGCCAGACCTCGAGGCAACATTGCTCGGCTGGCAGCAGATCCTGGCCACCGAGACCAGCGTGACGGTCTACGACCAGCTGATGAGTAGCACCAGCGACGACTTCCGCCGCATCCTGGGTTGGATGTTCACCGACGATGTCATCCTCGATCTTGCGGGCTATGTCGGGGCCTACTCCCAACGCGCCGCAATCCTTCGCCGGTGGACCGAGTTCCTCGATGACTGGCCGCTGGTGCTGGCGCCGGTGTCACAACTGTTGCCGTTTGCTCCAAACGAAGATGGCTCGTCGCTCGAACGGTTCGACGAGATCGTCGCCGGCCATGCGCCCCTGGTCGCCGTCAACTATCTCGGGCTGCCATCGGTCGCCGTACCCGTGACGCTCCATGACTCTGGTCCGCTCGGTGTTCAGCTGATCGGTCGGCCGTTGCGCGAGGACATCTGCCTCGACGCGGCGCAGGCCATCGAAGATCAGACCGGCATGATGTCGGAACATCTGTGGGAACAGATGGCGAGCTGAGTCGCTCAGAGTCGAACCGGTTCGCGTCTGGTGATCCGGCGGTGTTCCCAGCTGATATCTCGGGGAGCCATCGGCTGGTCGAAGAGGAACCCCTGCACTCGATCAACGCCGTGTTCGACGAGCCACTCTTGTTCTTCGAACCGCTCGACTCCTTCGGCGACGATGTCCATCCCCAGCTCGCCCAACAGGCCGACGATGCCGATGACGAGGTGCTGGTTGGCCGTATCGGTATCGATGTGCGAGATGAGTGAACGGTCGAGCTTGACCACATCGACTGGCAGAAATCGGAGGTGCCCGAGGGTTGAATAGCCGCTGCCGAAGTCGTCGATGGCCACACCGATGCCGACCTCGCGAAGCCGTCTGAGCTCGATGGCGAGTCGTTCTGGGTCTCGGACCGCTGCGGTCTCGGTGATCTCGAGCCCGATTCTGATTGGAGGCACGTCGAGCTGCTGAAGCATCGATACGAATCGTTCCGCGAAGTTTGCGACATCGAGCTCTCGGGGAGACACATTGACCCATACACGCACCGCTGGGGGAGTCGCCGGGTCGTTGATCACTTTTTGGACACACCCGAGCACAGTGGTCGTCAGCCGTTCGGCGAGGCCGTACGACTCGACAAGCGGAATGAACATGTCTGGGTTGACCTTTTCGCCTGACGGTAGGTTCCAGCGGGCGAGCGCCTCGACGTGCAACACCGCACCGGCGTGAATGTCGATGACCGGTTGAATATGGGCGCAGATCTCACCGTTTGCAAAGGCTGTGGGAAGCGCATGCACGAGTTCACCGGTGCGAGATATGTCGCGGTTGTAGACGACAGCGGTTCCACGTTCGCGTTTCGCCAAGAGCAATGAGCTGTCGGCTTCGAGCAAGAGTGTGTCAAGGGTTGAGTCAGGCGTGCTGGTAGTGATCCCGACCGACACGCCGACTTCGTGGCGGCGCCCGTTGATTTCCATCTCAGAGTCGACGGCTTCGATGATCGCCTTGCCAAGTCCCTCAAACCAGGAGAGTGATCGATTCGCCATCGCGGCAGAGAGCACGAACTCGTCGCCGCCGAAGCGACACAGCTCAAAGGGGGACACCTCGGTAAGCAAAGGCATCGAGGCGCGAGGTCACAGTGCGCAATACCTCGTCCCCGGTGCCATGGCCCCAGACATCGTTGATGGCTTTGAAATGATCGAGATCGAGGTATGCGAGTACCACAATCTCGTTTGCGGCGGGAGCGACCGCGATCCTCTGCTTCATCGAAGACTCGAGGCGACGACGGTTCCATGTTCCGGTGGTCGGGTCTCGTTCAGCCTTCTCGCTGAGTTGTTGCACCGCTTCGCTGTGCGCTGACTCGACGCGGCGGCGGCGGCGCACTTCGGAGATGGTCAGGCCGGCGAGCGCCATTCCGAGAGCGGCCATCAGAAGACTCGTCAAGCCGGTGAGCGTGCGCTCTTTATGGAGCGAGGTCAGATGTTCGTCGGTCTCACGGCTCAGTTCGGTGTACGCAAGATCGATATCGGCTTCGAGAATCTCGTCGAGCTCTTGGAGACTGAGGAAGGCCTGCTCTCGCCTTGGTTGATCGGCGGCGCCGTCGAGCCCAGCGAGTATGGCCTGGAGGGGATCGTTCGTGTCGAGTAGCAGTGGGGCATCGGGCGATGCAGACGTGCCGAACCAGTCGACGTGGGCGTTCACGGGCACGAACACTCGGCTGTCGGTCAGATCTTTCCACGAATTGGTTCGGATGTCCGACGAGATCAGATCTTGCGTCAGTGGTTCGTTCGATGCAAAGGCGTCGATGATGAGCGTTCGATCACGGTCGAAGCGGTCGTGATACTCGATAGTGGCCCCCAGCGCATCGTAGAGATACCCCGCGTTCGGATCTGCCGAGTTCACGAACGGCAGGACGAGCCCCGCAGCTGACTGGCGGGCCAACGTGACGAGCAACGTGAGCTGTTCGTCGACAGGTTCACCAACGACCTGCTGCTCGAGCTTGGCGATTCCGAGTGACAGCGACCCGCCGAGTAGCGAGAGTATCTCGCCGTCGATCATTGCTTCGCGTTGCGGATCGAGGCGGCCGATGAGAGGCACCAATGTACTCTCGGCATCCTCGAGCGACGCGAGCGCCGAGGCCAGGTCTTGTTCGGCTCGGGCAACCACCGCAGCCGACGAATCGGGGGCGGCTGCGAGCTGCAACGATGACTCGGCCCGAAGCAACGGGCTCGTGATCACGAACAACTCGTGCGTGGCCTCGACGGGCACAAGCGCCGACTCGAAGTCGACGATCTCGCGACCGCGTTCGGACCACAAGAACGCGGCGCCTGTGAGGACGGCCCAGGTCGGCAAAAGCGCAAGGACAAGCAGGGTCCAGGTTCGAATGTCCCCACGGGGGTTTGGGCTCGTCACTGCGCAACCGTCGGCTCGCAACACCACCGCCTGACCTCGGCCACCGGCGAGGGGCTGTTGGCACTACGGGAAGTACCCAGATGGGTGAGTACTCATGTCGCTCCCATGGTCCAGATGCCCCTGTGCGAGTGCCGGCCGGGCAGATTTTTACCTAGGAATCGGGAAGATGGCTCGGTTGTCAGGAGTCGGGCTGATCGTCCGTCGGCGTTGAGGTCGGCAGCGGGTGATCGACAACGAACGTGGTGCCGGCGCTGGCGGCGGCGTTCAGCTGTAGCTGGCCATGGCCCGATTCGTTGTCTCGTCCGGCGGGCACGAGATCGATTGCTGTTTCGATCAGAATGCGTCGGGCGACGGCCGCGGCGTCGGGTTGACCGGCGAGCGGTCCGTCGTCTCCGAGCAACACGGCAAGCGCTGCCGACACGAATGGTGTTGCGAAGCTGGTGCCGACTTTGCCGACCGATTCGCCGTCGGAAGCGACGATGGCGACCGAACCAGGTGCGGCGAGTTCAACGTAACTCTGCCGTGTCGAATACCAGGCTCGCGACACGAGCCCGTCGGAAGACTCGAGTGCACCTACGGCGATGACGGCGTCGTGGCCCGCTGGTATTTCGAACTGGTCCTCGCCCGAGCAGCTGAGGCTTGCCTCGCCTGAACAGTTTCCGGCGGCAGCCACCATCGCAATTCCCTTGGCGTGCGAGTAGGCGAGCGCGACCTCGATGATGTCGGCGCCATTGTCGGCCGACCAGCGGACTGCCTCGGCCGGCGTCATCTCGGCGCAGGGATCGCAACCGCAGGTCTCGCGGTCGCAGAGGTCGGCCGGGACGTCGAGCAAGGTGACGTTCGGGGCAATTGCGCGATCGGCCAGGCCGATGGGTGCGGCGATGATTGTGGCTGCGACCGTGCCGTGCCCGGTTTCGGTGTAGTCGCCCCGCCCGCTGTCTTGCACCCGTTCGATCGTCACCTGGTCGAGGCCAGCGTGGGTCGTGTCGATTCCGGAGTCGATGATTGCCACGATGATGCCGTGCCCGGTGTCGGCGTCGGTTTGGGCCAGCACGTCGCCGCCGTGGATCGCTGCAAGTGGCCACCCGCCCTCGATCTTGAGTGATTGCCCACCGGTCTGGTTGAGGCGATAGTCGAGCAGCAGAGGAGACACGGCGATGACGTCATCGCCTTGGCGGAGACCAGCGAGGTCGCCGACCAGGGTGCGGAAGTTCGCGACGCCGTAGGAAAACTGGAGACAGCCGCGGCCGCGGCCGCGGTCACGATCTCGACCTCGACTTGTGACACGGTTGGTTTGGCGCGATCGTCCGCTCGGTTCTCGCACACCGCTTCGCCGTCGGCGAGACCTTGCACGGTCGCTTGTTGCGATGTGCCGAGCGTGCCGAACCCGTCGGCGATCTCGTCGACGACTGCGTCGATGGTGACTTCGGTCTGTGCCGCAATCTCTTGCGTGAAATCAGC
Organism: Acidimicrobiales bacterium; assembly: GCA_041688925.1. GTDB lineage: Bacteria > Actinomycetota > Acidimicrobiia > Acidimicrobiales > UBA10347 > UBA10347. The sequence continues at coordinate 4,860 of JBDNHG010000577.1, forward strand.
CGCGTCGTCGGTGGTGTCGTCGACCGATGATTGGTCTCCGTCATCGCTGCATGCCACAGCGAACAAGGCGATCGCAGCGACGACGCCTAGCAGTCGTGCGAGACCCCGCCAACGTTTCGCCACCCCGAGATCGCCCCCAACCATCGCCGCAATCTAGTGGTACGACTCGCCACTG
>JBDNHG010000578.1:0-6300 GCA_041688925.1 Acidimicrobiales bacterium
AACCAGCACGACCAACACCCGACGAAGTTCTCGCAGAACTCACCCGCGACATTCAGCTGCTCGCCGGCCCCGACGCCCGCCCTCGCCCCGAACAGATCGAGGCCGTCACCGCGGTCGTCGCAAACCGGCAGCGCACCCTGCTCGTCGCCCGTACCGGGTTCGGCAAGTCGGCGGTGTATTTCTCGTCGACGCGCATGTTGCGCGACCGCGGCTGGGGCCCGACCGTCGTGGTGTCTCCGTTGCTTGCGCTCATGCGAGATCAGGTTGCTGCGGCGCAGAAGCTCGGGCTGAACGCGGTGACGATCAACTCGTCGAATGTCGACTCGTGGGACGAAATCGAGGCGCAGGTGGCCGACGATGCCGTTGACCTCATGCTCATCGCTCCCGAACGATTGTCGAATCCCGGGTTCCGTCGCCGCGTCTTCACCTCGCTGCGCAGCCGGGCGTTCATGCTCGTATGCGACGAGGCGCACTGCATCAGCGACTGGGGCCACGACTTCCGGCCCGATTACCGCAGGCTGCGCCAACTGCTCGCCGACCTGCCCTCGTGGACCCCCGTACTAGCGACAACGGCAACGGCGAATCAGCGAGTCACCGACGATGTCGCCGCACAACTCGGCAGCGACAGTCTGGTGCTGCGAACCACACTCGATCGCGAGTCGCTGCACCTGTCGACTGTCGACCTGCCCGACGACGCGCATCGGCTGGCATGGCTCGCCGAGACGCTGCCGCAGCTCGAAGGATCAGGAATCATTTATACGTTGACCGTCGCGCAGGCGCACGAAACCGCAGACTGGCTTCGCTCGCTAGGCCACGAAGTCGGTGCATATACCGGTCAGGTCGACACCGATCTCCGGCTGCAACTCGAGTCTGATCTACGGGCGAATAACATCAAGGCGCTCGTTGCAACCAGCGCGCTCGGCATGGGCTTCGACAAGGGTGACCTCGCCTTCTGTGTGCATCTTGGGCTGCCGCCGACACCCGTGGCGTACTACCAACAGATCGGCCGCGCCGGACGCAATATCGACCGAGCCGAAGCCATTGCCGTGCCCCGGCCCGTCGAAGACGCTCGGATCTGGCGATGGTTCGAGTCAGTGTCGATGCCCAGCGAAGAGCTGTGTATTGCAGCACTCGACCAGCTCAATCCCCACGAACCAACATCGATCGCAGATCTCGAGCGCTACGTGAATCTCGGCCGCACGCGTTTGTCGACTCTGATGAACATTCTCGAAGTCGACGGCGCAGTCGAACGGATTGGTTCCGGTTGGATCCGATCCGAATTCCCGTGGAAATACAACCACGAGATCGCCGACACGTTGCGCGAGCTGCGGCGGGCCGAGGGCGACGAAATGCTCGCATGGGCCGAGCTCAAAACCTGCCGGCTGCGCTTCCTGCGCGAGTCACTTGACGATGCCGACGCGCAAGACTGCGGTCGGTGCGATCGCTGCACCGGTCAAACCTGGCAGGCCGACCCTGACCCCGTGCTCGTTGCCAAGGCGGCGGTACATCTTCGAGGCGGTGATGTGATCTTCGAGCCGCGCAAGATGTGGCCGGGGCGCATCGAAGAACCGTCGGGCCGCATCAAACCCGCGATGCAAGCACAACCCGGTCGCGCTCTGGCTCGGTTGGGAGACGGCGGCTGGGATCCCGTGGTCGAGGGGTTGCTGACCTTGGCCCGCAACGATCATCCCTTTGAACTGAGCGATGATCTGGTTCGCTCGTGCGCTGCGATCCTCAAGCGGTGGAACTGGGTCGATCGGCCGCTGTGGATCTGTCCGATGCCTTCACGGCGCAGCGCCTCGATCATCGAGGCGATCAGCGAGGCGCTCGGTTCGCTCGGCAAGCTGCCGGTACATCACGCACTTGTTGCCGAGACATCGGCTGAAGCGCCCGCCGACGAGTTCCAGGCGGCGCAGGCGAACTCGGCACATCAGGTTCTCAACATGTGGCACCGGCTCAGGGTCGATACCGCGGCACTGCCACCAGCAGCGCTACTCGATGGTCCTGTGCTGCTCATCGACGACGAAGTCGACAGCCGGTGGACCATGACCGTTGCGGCGAATCGACTGATCGGTGCCGGTTCCGGTCCTGTGCTGCCGTTCTCGCTTCGTGCAAGGTAAACAGGCCGGCTGAGTCAGATCCAGACGTCGCGACCGCGGCGATACGAACGCATGCCCATGCTCACGCAAAAGGCCGAGAACATGGCCAGCGCTGCGATGCCGAACGGCAACACTGACGACTCTTCGTCGACAGTGATCGTGACGGTGTCTGACAACTGCAACGAGCCCTGGGGCTCGGCGTTGGGCACTGTGGTCGGCGTGTCGTCGAGCGCGGCTGCCGCTTCGACCGTTGGTTGAGCGGTGGGTGCTGGCGTCGGTTTTGTCGTTGCCGACGGTGCTGGCAACACCACAACTTGTGGTTCCTCTGTCGGCGTGACGGTGGGCGATGGTGCAGCATCGTTTGTTGCCGGTTCGGCCGTTGGTGACACCTGGGGTGTCGGATTGGCCGGCAACGCTGTCGGGTTGGGGTCGGCGGTTGTGGTCGGCGGGGGAAATGCGCCACGGTCAGCGTCGTGGGGGTCTTGGTCGGCCTGATTCGGCACGCCGTCGCCGTCGATGTCGATGTCGCAAACGTCACCATCGCCGTCGCCATCAAGGTCGAGTTGATCGGGGTTGGCGATCAGGTCGCAATTGTCGGGGTCGGGGTCGGCGATACCATCACCGTCGGTGTCAGAGGTCGTCTCGGTCGGCGCTGCGGTCGGTTGTGCCACCGCGGTCGGTTGTGCCACCACAGCAGTCGGCTGGGCACTTGGTGCGGTCGTAGCTTGCGGCGCTGTCGAGACGTCACGGTCGCGGGGCGCGAAATCCATGACGTTGTCGATGCCGTCGCCGTCGATGTCACGGTCGCAGGCATCGCCATCGCCGTCGTTGTCGAGGTCGGCTTGGTCAGGGTTGGCGACCGAGTCACAGTTGTCGGGTGACGGCTCGAGGACGCCATCGCCATCGCTGTCGACGCCACCGCCGGAAGAGCCGCCGCCAGGTGTTGTTGGGATGCTCGACGAACCCGGCCCGGCCAGCGGCGCGTTGACGATGTTCTCATCGATTTCTCGGGTCACGCCGCCATAGGTGCGGGTGATCCCCAGCCGGTACTGGTGCATGCGGGCGTTTGCCCACTGTCCGTCCGAAGGGATTTCGAGGCCATAGGCATCGGCGCGCCCATTGCCCGACGAAACCCACACCGCGTCTGGGGCATCGAATCCTGGAGTTCCGAGTGCCCGGCTGAGATCCCACATCGTCGACGAGCGTGATCCGTAGACACCCGAGATGTACCCGGCGCTGTGCACGCCTTCGGTCCACCCATCGAGAAACGCCAGTACTGCTTCGGCGCATCCGGGGCGGTAGGCCTCCATGTCGTAATAGATCGGGTTGCCGGGGCCGATGCCCAATCTCGCAACCGATGCGGCCGCGTCTTGGGCTGACGCCAGCCCCTGGCTACGGGCGGTGTTGGGATCTGTCGAGTGTCCCTCGAAACGAGCGGTGGCGCACTGGTCTGGTGCTTGGAAACCAACGTAGATCGGGATGATGCGCCAGCCATCGGCGAATACGGTGCTCACCCAATTTGGGGTCAGGTTCGACTGCACCTTGTCGGCACGGTTGTCCCACGAGGCGTTCACCGGGATGTACACGCCAACGGCGTTGAATGGCGAGAAGTCTTTCCAGATCGCCATCTGAGCGGTGGTCATGGCCGTCTTGGCATCAAATGCGGCACCCGCAGGTGCGTCGGGTGGGGCCGGTGCGGCGCTGCCGGTCAGCACAAATGAGGTGCTTGCACCCGAGCTGAGACCTCGGATTGTGATCGACCAGGTTTGGGGGCCGGCACAGTTCCACCGCATCTCGACGTGCCCCAACGCGTCGGCGACGCGCCGAGAAAAGACGCCATTCAGCTGCGGAGACGAGAACTCGACCGATTCGCCCGGGATCAATCCAGAGACTGTTCCGAGCGGACGCACGATCGCGTCACAGACAAACGGGTTCTCGATCAGGTTGATCTGCAAGGCGCCTTGGGCGTGTGCAGGTGTGGGGGAAAGGACGAGGCAACTGATCGATAATGCGAGCAGCAGCAGAAATCGCCCAACAGCGGCTTTCATTGCCCGCAAAAGTAGTTGCCAGGGATCGCGAAGTGGGGGCGCGTCGCTGAATTATCTGTCACTGCGCTGTCGAGCAGCTTCCCCAGTGTCGTGGAGAATGTGGCGGACAACGCTTGCAGCAAGCCGATTTCAAATGTGCAAAGCGCCTGTGACCCGTCGTTCTGCCGGCCGCGACTGGCGGCATCGATTGCCGGCTTTGGAGTCAGTCGCGGAAGTTGCCGAACTGAAGCGGGATGTCGAAGTTGTGTTCCTTGAGCGCCTGAATGACTTCTTGTAGCGTGTCGCGCTTCTTGCCGGTGATGCGCAGCTGATCGCCCTGCGTCGAACTCTGCACGCCCTTGATGCCCAGCGCCTTGATGAACTTGTTGAGCTCTTTGGCCTTGTCGCTCGAGATGCCGGACGACAACGCGGCCTGTTGGCGGGAGCGACCGCCCGACGCCTGTTCGACGTCGGCGTAGTCGAGCACTTTCAGCGACACGCTGCGTTTCACCAGCTTCTCTTCGAGTACCTGGCGCAGCGCGGTCAGGCGATCCTCGCTTGACGAATTCAAGGTGATGGCATCGTCGCCGAGCTCGACCGATGAATTGGTTCCCTTGAAATCGAATCGAGTCACGATCTCGCGGCTGGCTTGATCGACCGCATTGCGCACTTCTTGCATGTCGACTTCGGACGTCACGTCAAAGGTAGGCATGCCGCCAGACTATGGGGCAGACGCCCCACACGCGTCGACCGACCCGCTGCCCTGTTGGACCAACCGTGCACTGGTCGCCCGATTGTGAAAAATTGACGGGCGGGAAACCACAAATCGATGACGCGAACCCGGGGTCGAGCGGTAAAGTTCTTGCTCCACAAGGGTTAGTGCCCGAGCGGCCAAAGGGAACGGGCTGTAAACCCGTCGTGATTTCACTACGGAGGTTCAAATCCTCCCTGGCCCACTTGTGAAACAAGCCACGCTCCGGAAACGAAGCGTGGCTTGTTGCGTTTTGTGGTTCGTGTCGGCGCCTCGCCGCTTTCAGCGGCGAGTGTTGTTGGATCAGGCCATGGCCATGGCGGTGTACATGGCGACGCCTTGGACCATGGCATCTTCGTCGATGGTCATCAGGTTCGAGTGATTCGGTGCGGCCTGCTCGGGCACGAGGTCGGGGGCGCAACAGCCGAGGAACGCCATTGATCCGGGGACCTTGTTGAGCACATAGCTCCAGTCTTCGGCGCCCATCATTGCCTCGTTCATGATGTGGAACGAACCCTCGCCCACGACAGCTTCGGCGACCGCTGCGGCTCGCTGCACTTCTTCGTCATTGTTGATCGTGACCGGGTAGCCGGTGATGATCTCGGCGTTACACGAGCAGTTGTGAGCTTGAGCGTTGTGGTTGGCAACGTTCATCAGGTTGGTGTGCAGTGTCGAGCGTACGCCTTCGCTCAGCGTGCGGATCGTGCCCTCCATGAAGGCCGAGTGAGGAATGATGTTGTTCGTCGTGCCGGCCTGGAGGTGGGCGACGGTCAGCACCGCAGCTTCGGACGCGGGCGTGGTGCGACCAACCATTGCGTGCAGTCCAAGCACTGTTGATGCGGCTGCCGGAATCGGGTCAATGCAGCCGTGTGGCATCGAGGCGTGGCCGCCCGAACCATTTATGGTGATCTCGAACCGGTCGGCGCTGGCCATGAGTGGCCCGCCACGGCTGAAGAAGTGGCCGCTGCGCATCTGGGTGAACACATGGATGGCGAACGCTCGGTCGACGCCGTCGAGCACGCCCTCGTCGATCATGTACTTGGCACCGTGGTAACCCTCTTCGCCAGGTTGGAACATGAAGCGGATTTTGCCCGTCAGTTCAGTCTTGTTCTCTGATAGCAGGCGGGCAGCGCTGAGCAGCATGGCCACATGGGCATCGTGGCCACAGGCGTGCATTGCCTGTTCGTTCTGCGAACGCCAGGCAACGTCGAGGTCTTCTTGCAGCGGCAACGCGTCCATGTCGCCTCGCAGCAGGATCGTTGGGCCTGGTTTGCCGGTGTCGAGATCAGCTACAACCGAGGTCAGGGCCTGGCCGGTAGTGATGTCGAGGCCGAGCCCGTCGAGTGCCTCGAGGATCTTCTTCTGGGTCTTTGGAAGATCGAGCCCGATCTCAGGGTCAGCGTGAATTGCCCGCCGGAGTTCA
>JBDNHG010000579.1:0-6141 GCA_041688925.1 Acidimicrobiales bacterium
AATTCTCGGTTTCGATCGATGCGCCGATAACGAAGAACTTGCCGAGGAAACCAGTGGTGAACGGCACACCAGCCTGGGCCAACAACAAGATCGTGAAGGCAAGTGCAAGCACCGGTTTGCGTTTAGCAAGTCCCTTGTAGTCAGAGAGCGAGTGAGCGGCATCGCCCTTGGGGGACGCCACCGAGATGACAGCGAAACTGCCGACGGCGATAAAAGTGTATGCGGTCAGGTAGTACAGGACCGCCTTCATGCCGTCGCTAGTTGCTGCTTCGACACCGACCAGGATGAACCCGGCATGACTGATTGCCGAGTAGGCTAACATGCGCTTGACGTTGTCTTGCACGACACCGACAACCGTGCCGTAGATCATCGACAGCACAGCGAGCGCAAAGATCATGGGCGCCCAGTCGTCGGCCAAAGCCGATTCGCTGAACGTGATGTTGAACACCCGCAACAGGCCGGCGAAACCAGCGACTTTGACCGCCGATGCCATGAACGACACTGTTGGGCTCGGTGCTCCGTCATAGACGTCGGGTGTCCATGCGTGGAAGGGCACAGCCGCAATCTTGAAAGCGAAACCGACAAGCAGCAGCGCCATGCCGCCATACAGCAGGCCCGTCTCGCCGGAGTCGATCAGGGTGCGGGAATAACGCTGGATGTGCACCAGGTTGGTGCCGCCTGTAGCGCCATAGGTCAGGGCGATGCCGTAGAGCAGGAACGCCGACGCGAACCCACCGAGAATGAAGTACTTGATGCCGGCCTCTTGCGACTCGGCTCGGCGCATATGGCTGGAAGCCAGGATGTAGACCGCGATCGAAAGCACTTCGAGGCCAAGGAACAACACGATCAGATCATTGGCGCCGGCCATGACGATGCCGCCCGATGCCGACAACATGAGCAGCACGAAGAACTCGGCCGAATTGATGTCTTCGCGTTCGAGGAAGTCGTGGGCGTAGATCGCGGTGAGTGTGACCGCCGCCGCGATCAACATCGTCAGCAGCATCGAGAAACCATCGACCGCATACGCGCTCGACAGGGTTGAGAAGCCAGGGACGTCGTCGCCGCTGACGCGGCCCCACTGAATCGCGGCGGCGACAATCGTGCCAATACCTGCCAATGCAGCAACAATCGACGGCGTGCGCTGATGTGCAACGTGCGATGTCAGCGACCAGACGGTCAAAAAGACCACTGGCACACCGGCCATCACCAGCAGCGGTGACAGGCCCGCCCAGTCGACGTCGGGGAACGCGAAACTGCTACCGGCTTGCAGCAAGAGAGTCATCAGTGATCCTCACCCTCGTCGCCAGGCTCATCGCCATGGTCCTCATCCACGCCGTGGTCGTCGTCGGCCTCGGCGTGTTCGTCACGTTCGATGTCAGCCCAACCACCGCCTTGCCGGTTTTCGTTGACGGGTTCGGTGAATCCGTCAACATGTGCCTCGACATGGCTCACGAGCGCGTCGACCGACGGCTCCATCCGCTCAATCACGGGTTTGGGGTAGATACCCATAAACACGATCGCAACAATGAATGGCACCATGACCGCAATCTCGCGCAAGTTGAGATCCTTGGCTTTCGCGTTCTCTTCGCTGATCGGCCCATGGAACACTCGCTGATACGCCCACAGCAGATACAGAGCAGCCAGGATCACACCGGTCGTAGCAACCACCGCCCACCAGCGGTGCGCAACAAATGCACCCACCAGAACGAGGAACTCGCCGACGAAGCCGTTCAGACCCGGCAGGCCGATCGAACTCATCATGACGATGGTGAAACACGCCGCCAGGATCGGCGTAGTCTTTTGTAGTCCACCAAGTTTGGCGATCTCGCGAGTGTGCCATCGCTCATAGATCCAGCCAACCAGCAGGAAAAGCGCGCCGGTCGACACGCCATGGTTCACCATCTGCAAAAGGCCGCCGGTGATGCCCTCGCTGTTCAACGAAAACGTTCCGAGCACGATGAACCCGAGGTGCGCAACCGATGAGTACGCCACCAGCCGCTTGAGATCCTTTTGCATCGCAGCAACGATTGCGCCATAGACGATGCCGATCACACCAAGCGTCAGGAACACCGGGGCGAAGTAGTGCGCCGCCTCGGGAAACAGATATAGGCCAAATCGCAGGAACCCATAGGTACCCAGTTTGAGCATGACGCTGGCCAAGATCACCGAACCAGCGGTTGGTGCCTCGGTATGTGCGTCGGGCAGCCAGGTATGCAATGGGAAGATTGGCACCTTGACGGCGAATGCCACCGCGAACGACAGGAAGATCCACCGAGCCGCGTTGGTGCCAACTGACTGGGCCTCAGCGATTTCGACCAGACTGAACGTGAGGTTGCCCGTCGCTTTGTGGTGCAGCCACACGAGGCTCAACATGCCGACGAGCAGCAGCGCCGACCCGAGCATGGTGTAGAGGAAGAACTTCATCGCCGCGTAGTGACGGTTGCCGTGACCCCAGTTAGCGATCAGGAAATACATCGGCACGAGCACGATCTCGAAGAACACGAAGAACATGAAGAGATCGAGTGCGACGAACACACCGAGGCAACCAGTTTGCAGCACCAGCAGCCAGGCGTAATACGGCTTGGGGCTGTGATCAGGAACCACGGCAATGATCGCTAACGGAAACAGCAAGACCGTGAGCACGATGAGCCATAACGAGATGCCATCGACACCGGCGAGCCAGCTGATACCGAGCGATTCGATCCATGATTGGTTGCTCTGGAACTGGAAATCGCTCGTGCCGGTCTGGAATTCGACCATCAGATAGACGCCCAGAGCAGCGGTGAGGATTGTTGTCATCAGCGCTATCGCCCGGGATGCGTCACCTCGCGTCGATGGCGTGAGAGCCACGCCGAGTGCGCCGATTGTGGGCAACACGACCAGCACGGGCAGTAGTGGGAAGCCGACGTTTGCGGCGAGTACAGCAGACATCATGCGCTCACGATGAGGAAGTAGATCATCAAGCCAATTGCACCAGCGGCCATGAGTGCGGCGTAGCTGCGCACCAGGCCGTTCTGCAGCTTGCGCAGCAGGCTGCCGTCGAACTGCACGAGTTTGCCGACCCCGTTGACTGCGCCATCGACAACTGTGCTGTCGAAGGCGGCCAATCCATCGAAGCCTTTGCTACCCGGCCCACCCATGAAGTTGGATACGGCGTCGTCATAACCCCAGCCTTGGGCCACGATCGCTGGTGCGTCGGGTCCGGTTCCGCCTCGTTTGTCGAGATAGAGCTTGACCGCTGCCACGATGCCGCCGATCGCAAACAGTGTTGCGATGACGGCAAGGGTGAGCTTGGTTCCGCCTCCGGCGCCGACGTGATATTCGTTGCCGAGCAGCGACGGTTCGAGCCAGTTTTCGAGGAAATGCAGGTCGCTGGTGAACGGCAGATTGATGGCGCCTGCGACTAGGGCAAGGCCCGCCAATGCGACCAAAGGCAACGTCATGAGCCAGGGCGATTCGTGTGGGTGACGCAGCGGCAGTTCGTCGTCGCTGCTGACCCATGCTTCGCCGGTCACTTCGTCGCGCCAGCGAGGTGCCCCGAAGAAGGTCAAGATGACCAAGCGGGTCATGTAGAAAGCCGTGAGCAGCGCTGCGATCAGCAGCAGCACGAACAATACCTTGTTGGCGAAGACATCTGAATTGTCATAGATGCCAACCAAAATTTCGTCTTTCGACCAGAAGCCCGAGAACGGCGGGATACCGGCGATGGCGAGCCAGCCGACCACAAAGGTTCCGGCGGTGATCGGCATGAGTTTGGCCAAGCCGCCATATCGCTTCATGTTCTGGTCGTCGTGCATCCCGTGGATGACCGAACCCGAACCCAGGAACATCAGCGCCTTGAAGAAGGCATGGGTGATCATGTGGAACAGCGCAGCGACATACACGCCGGTGCCGATCGCCACGATCATGAAGCCGAGCTGACTGACCGTCGAATAAGCAAGGACCTTCTTGATGTCGTCTTGCGCCACAGCAATGCTGGCCGCGAACAGCGCAGTGAACAGGCCGACCCAGGCAATGATCGATGGGCCCCAGTCATAGGAGGCGGCCAGGATCGGGTTGATACGGGCCAGCAGGTACACGCCCGACGTGACCATGGTGGCGGCGTGGATCAGCGCAGATACCGGCGTGGGTCCGGCCATTGCATCGGGCAACCAGAGGTACAGCGGAAACTGCGCCGACTTGCCGGCCGCGCCCATGAACAACAACAGCGCGATCGCGGTAGCCGTGCCCTGAGCAATCGGTGCGCCCGAGAACATCTCGCCGTACTCGATGCTTCCGTAGGCGAAGAATGCCAGGAAGGTGGCGAGCATGAAACCGACGTCGCCGACGCGGTTGGTGATGAACGCCTTTTTTCCGGCACTGGCATTGGCCTCGTCGGTGAACCAGAACGAGATCAGGAAGTAGGAACATGCGCCCACGCCTTCCCAGCCCAGGAATGTGAGCAACAGATTGTCGCCCAGCACCAGCATGAGCATCGAAAATGCGAACAGATTGAGATAGACGAAGAACTTCGAGAAGTCGGGATCGCCATGCATATACCCGATCGAATACAGGTGAATCAGGGTGGCGACCCCGGTGATGAACAAGATCATCGTCACCGACAACGGATCCGCGAGCAGGCCCATATCGACATTGAAGTCGCCGGCGCTGACCCAATCGAAGAGTTTGAATTCGACGATGCGTTCTTCGCCGTCGAGGCCGACCATTCCGGCGAACACCACCAGCGAGGCCAAGAACGACCCACCGATGGCGCCAGTTGCTATCCAACCGGCGATCGGTTCACCCAACCGACGTCCGAGGAACGCCAGCGTGATAAAGCCGAGAAGCGGCAGCAGTGGCACGAGCCACACGAGTTCTACAAGTTGCATGTGTCCCTTACCCCCGCAGTACCGACAGGTCGTCGGCTGTGGCTTCGCTGCGGCGGCGCATGATGGCCACGACTATGCCCAGACCAACAACGACTTCGGCGGCTGCGACGACCAATACGAAGAAGACCGAGATCTCACCGCCCAGATCATTGAGCTCATTGCCGAACGTTACGAACGTCAGGTTCACTGCGTTGAGCATCAGCTCGAGACACATGAACATGATCAATGGATTACGTCGCACCAGCAGACCAGTTGCCCCGAGCGAGAACAGAATCGCGGACAATACGAGGTACCACGTTGAAGTGAGTTCCATCAGGCGTCCTCTCTCTCGTTCAGCTCGCTGGTCTCGTCACTTGGTGGTGCGGCTGCGGCTTTCGTTGGTGGCTGCGGCAACGGCGCAAGTTCACCCTTGGGTTTACGGGCCAACAACACGGCGCCGACAACAGCGATAGTCAACAGCAGCGCCGTGACCTCGAAGGCGAAGACATAGTCGGTGAACAGTGACCGGCCCAGCTGGTCGATGTTCGGGTCTAGCTCACGACCATCGACCTGATTGTCGGGCAACGCTGCTGTTGCCGATCGTGTCGTGCCTGTGATCGAGTCGACCTTTTCGGCAGTTACGGCCATCGCCCCAGTCACTCCGCCATCCGGTGCAGACGTAGCGAAGAGCACCGCGAGGACCAATATCGCAGCCCCGATCGCCAGCGCAATGGGTCGCTGCCCAGCAATTGGTTCGACCGAAAGGTCTTCGGATTGGTCGACGCCGAGCAGCATGATCACGAACAGGAAGAGCACCACGATGGCGCCGGCGTACACAATCACTTGCACCGCGGCCAGGAACTGTGCGTCCTGGTTCAGGAACAACACGGCAACGGCGAACAACGAGAGCACCAGCGACAACACCGAGTGCATCGGATTGCGGAAAAGGATCAGCCCGAGCGCCCCGATGATCGAAAGCGCGCCCGCGATGAGAAAGACGACGAGTTCCATCATGGCCTCCTATCTGAGCATCTGTGACCCTGAGTGCGCGCTATGCGCGCCGTGAGGGTCACAGATTGGGGAGGGAGGACGGACGAGTGGGGAGTCATCAGTGGTGACCTCCGTCAGCAGCGGCGGCAGGCGTGTCGAACTCGACGTCGGCGTGGGTGTCGGCTAGGTCGGCGGTCTGACCCGCCTCGGGGGCGCGCACGCCGTAACCGAGTTCGCCTGACCACGCGACCTTGCCCACGTATTCGGCGGCGCCGTTAGGTGAGGTGGCTCGCATCCAGGCCGA
>JBDNHG010000580.1:0-4095 GCA_041688925.1 Acidimicrobiales bacterium
CAGCGTCGGCACCCGCAGTTGATCTACGTCCGCAGCGGTGGCGTGCATCGTCGACATCAGTTCTGCCAACAGGTTGACCGCCCCACCGGCCTTGATCAGCGGGTCGGCGTCGTATGCCTTGCCGACTTCGGGATCGCGAGACAAGACCTCCGTGTCGAACGGCGGGGCCAGAAACAGCTTGGGTGACAGCTGCGCGAACTTGGCAAGGAACGTCTGCTGCCAACCTGGCAGGGCAGTTCCGAGCGCCGGGCCGCTGAGCACGAGCAAGTCGGGAGCGGGCCGGTCGCTGAGAGCGTACGACGTGCACACGAGGCCACCCATCGAGTGCCCGAGCAACACGATTGGCACACCAAGCGCTCGCATCTCGCTCAGCTGGTCTTCGACATCGTCGAGAAACCCGGAGAACTTGTCGACATAGCCCTTGGTTCCTTCGGTGGTTCCATGACCGCGCTGATCGATCGCGACTACGCCGATTCCGGATGCGGCAAACTGCGCGCCTACCGCGTCGTATCGTCCGGAGTGTTCGGCGATGCCATGGATGATCAGCACGAGTGCGCGGGGCGGACCTTCGGGCAACCATTGGCGCCTGGTCTGTCGGTTGCCCTTGCGGTTAGTGCCGTAGTCGATCAAGCTCGCAGAACTCATGACTGAAGGGTACGCAGTTGCTGGTCGAGTACGGCGACGGCGAGGTTCGCCACCGTGTCATCAACCGTCGAGCACAACTCCGAGCACAGCCATCTGTTCGACGATGTTGGGGAACGCCGGCTCGAAGGCTGCGACGAAGTCTTGCGCGGTGGCGATCTGATGGGCATTGGCAGCCACGTAGCGCGCCAGGGCACAATCAACATCGGCCTGCGGGCCGAGAAGTTGCAACGCGAACCCGGTCTGGGCGTACACCGAGCGATAGTAGATGTCGGCCCGCGTCTCCCAGAACGTCATTGGTTGCGTTGCATTTCCAACACCTCCGACGGGGATCGGAAACGAATTCACGGGGCTGCCCTCGTAGGTGAACTCGGCATAGCTGGTGAGCCCTTCGTCGAGCCAAGGCGCCACACCCTGATTGTTGCCGACGAGTGAGTAGAAGAACATGTGGCCGACCTCGTGGCTCGTCACCCGACCTTGTGTATTGGGCCCTTGCATGATGTGGGTCGGGAACTCGATGCCGCCGCTCAGGTTCGGTGTGACCGCTAATGTCAGCGAGGGCCACGGGTACTGACCCCACCGCTGGCTGTACTGCTCGAGCGAGTCGATGATCTTGTTCAGGTAGACGGCGGGGTCATCGTTGATCGTGTCGTGGACCCCAACGGTTACCTGCACTGGTTCGGGGGCCATGGCCGTGCCCGTTACCGTGCGGAACCGGCCGACACTAAGCGCGAAGTCGCGGGCCGCTTCGACGGTCCAGGTGCCATCGGCGTCGACGACGCCTGAGGCCAACACGTCGAATCCCTCGGGGACAACAACCTGCACCGAATAATCGGCGACCGGCGATGACACCGCCTCGGCAAACAGACTCGTTGCTGGATCGAGCGCCCAGCCCAGACCGGGCTCCCACGGCAGGATCGGCAAGATGGTTCCGAGTCGCATGTAGTCGTCTCTGCCCGACAACCGCGATTTGAGTTCGGCGGGAACGAACAGCTCGAAGGTCATGGCGACATCGATCGAATCGCCCGCAACAAGGCTCGACGCCAAGAGGATACGGGCGATGGTTGGGTCGACCATCTCGTAGATCGCGTCGGTCCCTGCCACCTCGACCGAGGTCAGTTCCATCGCAACCCCGCCTTGTGCCGGTCGTGGTCCGTTTGGCCACAACCGAACGTACAGATCCTCGACGGCGAGGTCAGGCGTGAACAGGACAGACATCGAGCCCGTGACCGAGCGGTTCGGCGGATCAACCATGATCGAGCCGGTATAGACCGGCCGGTCTGGGTTCGCCAGCGCGAGCGTTCCCGCGTCGCACGGCCCGTCGGGTTGTGGTGTCGGGACAGGCGTGGCAGTCGCTGTTGGTTCCGGGATCGGCGTCGCTGTCGGCTCAGGCGTGGGAGCGGCGGTAGGTGTTGGAGCGAACAGCGGCTCGGCCGCGGCTGCGGTCGGCGATGGTCCCGGCTGCAATTCTTCGGCGACGACATTGGTCGACGAGGAACAAGCAGCCATCACGAGGGCCGCGGCCAGCACCACGCCGGCCGGTCGACGACGTGTTCTCATCGTCTGTGATCCTTCGCCATGCACCCGCTCACGAGCGCCGAGCCATGAGCCAGAACCCAGTGCCGGCGCGGGCGGTTGTTCCCTGCCATTCACCCGGCAGCGCATCGAGCACATCGGCGGCCGGCAGGTGAATCGGCGTTTGGTCTCCCAAGGTATTCACCCACAGGACGGTGCCTTGGGGCCGCAGCACGCGATCGACCTCGTGGGGGAACAACAACATGTTGATCAGCATCAAGCCGTCGAACGAGTCAGCGGCAAAGGGAAGCGCACTGGCATCAGATTGCACGCGAGGTGCGAGCGCCGGAGCGTGATGCAACATGCCAGTCGAGAGATCTGTGCACACCAGCGAACCCACTCGACCAGTGAGCACTCGGGCACCGGCACCGGTTCCCGAGCCGGCCTCGAGCCATGCGCCATCAAGTGGCCCATCGCCACGCTCGATTGCATCGAGTACCGGCGCTGCCTTTGTGGCATCGACATGGCCGCTCGACCAATCCGGAGCGAGTTCGTCGAACAGCTTCGCCATTCGCGCTGCGTATGCCGGTGTCCACTGCTTGCCAAACGCGACCTCGCGCGTCAGTTTGCGAATCGGATGGTCGGGACCAGCGAAGGGCTCGGGGTCGGTGGCGTCCGCGTGGGCGACGAGTCCGGTCAGCACGCCATCAAGTCAACCACCCCACCTACCGCGATCCGACGCGGCGTCAATCAGCCGCCAGACCTCTTGTGCTGCTCAGCCGCCGCTTCCGACTACGACGGAGCTGACGGTGTCGCCATCTGGCGTCAAATACTGAGCGGCAACCCAGCTTGCGCTGCTGTCGTCACCCACAAGAATCTGCTTCCACTCGAGGCCATCAACCGATGCACGCCGGCCGGTCGCATAAATGCCGGTCATCGTCGCCGGCAGTGTCGTGACCAGCTGGCCAGCGAGGCCCGGAGTGTCGCGGACGTTCAGTGTGTCGGGCACACCAGTCACCGTCCAGTAGCCGGCGCGTTCGTCCGCAAGTTGGACCACCTCGCTGGTCGCAGGCGAGACATCGGATCCTGAATCGCCGCCGCCGGCGCCGACCAATCGTGCAGGATCATCGAGCGACAGATAGACAACCGCCGCAAGTGCAGCGATTGCGCAAAGCACGGCCGCCAGCACCCACCGTGTCGAGAAGCCCGTAAATTTGGGAGCACGCGGCACCGGGGGTCGCGCTGACTCGGCGGGCGACCGTGGCGCTGAATCACTCAGCAGGTTCATCAGCGACTCGCGCTCACGGGCCGAACGGTGATCGCCCGGAGGTTGCGCTGTCGCACCGGGGCGATACAAATCAAGCGAGTCTCGGCCCGACCACGGCTCGGTGCCGATCTCAGGCACGATGGCGTACTTACGATCGACCGTCATAGCGACACCAACTCAAACGAATCGGCACGCGACGCCAGATTGTGCGATCGAGCTTGCAACAGCACTTCCGCAACGCCAACAGCCACAACAGTTCCTCTAGCAAGGGGTGTCGAATGCACCCACTGGCGAGACAATACGCCCCGCAAAGGCCCGTTTCAAGCCGCGAAACGTCGAGAGTTGTTGCAGCCTGATTGCGGCTGAATTGCCACAATCGACGTAATCAGCGACGATAGAGGCGATGGACTTTTCACCAAACGCTGACCACGAAGCGATCCGCGAAGGAATCCGCCGAATCTGCGCCGACTTCCCCGACGAATACTGGGCCAAGAAGGATGCAGACCACGAGTTTCCATGGGATTTCTACGAGAAGCTGGCCGAGGGCGGATGGGTCGGCATAGCTATTCCCGAAGAATTCGGCGGCGGCGGTCAAGGCATCACCGAAGCATCGATCATGCTCGAAGAGATCGCTGCCTCGGGCGCGGCGATGAACGGCTGTTCTGCCGTGC
>JBDNHG010000581.1:0-7512 GCA_041688925.1 Acidimicrobiales bacterium
ACATCGGCTTGACCATGCAACAAGGCGACCACATCAGCGCCTTCGAGTCGACCCGCCCTGCCTACATGCCCGCCACCTGAATATCCGGGCTCCACATATCCGGCCTCCGCCGTCTCCGCCCTTGCGGCATTCGCCTGGAAGTGCGACCCGGCTGTGCGCACCGAGCCTCGTCCCTCGACTCTGGAAGTAGAAGCCCGCCATGTCGCCCTGGTTACGCAAAGTCGGATGGACCGCAGCGTTTGCTGCCTTGGCTGCTCGGGCCTACAAGGGTCTGAGCAAGCTCGACGAACCACTCCCCCAGGACCAGCCAGCACAGTGGCCACCACTCTCGTTCGAGAATCCAGCCTGATCTGAACCCAGCGCTTGGTCGTCTACGAATTGACAGCACGCCATTGGCGAGCCAACACCACATGAACGCCTGCTATTGCGTAGCCAGAAAGTGAAGCACAGCGCGAGCTGAGTTCAGCCGGTTGGCTGCCTGTGGCCAGATGCGTGATTGTGGGCCGTCGAGGACCTCGTTGGTCACTTCTTCGCCGCGGTGGGCGGGCAGACAGTGCATGAAGATGGCGCCAGGCGCAAGCTGCAGCACGTCGGCGGTGACCTGATAGCCCTCGAATCGGCGCAGTTTCTCTTCGCGAATGCCTTCTTCGCCCATGCTGATCCAGGTGTCGTTGTAGACGACATCGGAGCCGGGCACCAGCTCGTCGACGCGATCGCTCCATGCGAACTCGACGCCGCTGGCGGCGATGCGGTCGGCATCGACCTCGCTGAACTTCTGGCCGATTGGTGAAACGACCCGCATCTCGCCACCAAGCATGCCAACAACCATCGTCAAGGATCGGGTGACGTTATTCGCGTCGCCGACGTAAGTCACCACCTTGCCTTCGATCGTGCCGTACTCGGCGATGATGGTGAGCACATCGGCGATCGCCTGCAACGGGTGCGCCTGATCTGACAGCAGGTTGGCGATCGGCACGAGATCGAGCGCGGCCCATTCTTCGAGCACCTCGTGGCCATATACCCGAGCGCAGATGATCTTGTGGTAGCAGGCCAGTGTGTGGGCCACATCAGAGACCGACTCACGCTTGCCCAGCCCGACCTCGGCATCGGTGATGTAGACCGGGTGACCGCCGAGTTGAACGACGGCCATCTCGGTCGAGTTGCGGGTGCGAGCCGATGGTTTCGCGAAATAACACGCCACGCCCTGACCCTCGAGTGGTCGGCCGAGCTCGGCGATGGGTTTCTGCGCGTTGGCAACGATCGACTCGAGTTCGTCGAGCGACAGATCGTCGATGTCGAGAACATGCCTCATTTTCAGCTACCCCGCTGGTTGTGGTCGGCGAAGGGAAGTCTGCAGGCTACAACGGCAACCGATTCGCGCTTGACCAGCTTCCCCAGATTATCTATCTTACAACCTTATGGTTGTAGATCAAGAAATGAATGACGCGCAGATCGATCTGATCTTTCATGCACTGGCCGACGCCACCCGCCGCGACATCGTGCGCCAATCGATCAACGGGGATCTGTCGGTCTCCGGCCTGGCCCGCCTCTACCCCATCAGCAACACGGCGATACAGAAACACGTCGCGGTGCTCGAGAAAGCGCACCTTGTACAACGTTCGCGGCGGGGCCGCGAACAACTCGTGAAGAGCCGCAGCGAGACCGTGGCCGCAGCAAAACAACTGCTCGACGAGATCGAACAACTCTGGCGTATTCGCATCGACCAGATCGACTGGCAATGGGCGCCGTAGAAGGCGCACTGCTGTCAATTGGCCAAATCGACGAGCGTCTCGCCGAATAAGGGCCTAGCGGGTAGGTCGACAAGTCCTCTGGCAGGCCCACGAGTTGCGAGGCTTTCGAGCTTCGCGCTCTGCCTACTCGCGCAATCTCTTAGCGACGGGCTCGCTTGCGGCTCCAGGAGTGCCAGCGACGGCCTCCGGTTGCCGCTAGTTGGCGTTGACGGCGTAAGGAACTGGCTCACCGGCCAGCGCCAGCACGACCTGTTCGGCAACTTGCACGCCAGCTTTGAGTTGTGCCTCGACCGTGCTTGCGCCGAGGTGCGGGGTCACCGTGACGCCGGGAAGCGAGAAAAGAGGCGACACCGTCGTTGGCTCCTCGGCAAACACATCGATCGCCGCACCAGCGACATGACCATCGGTGATGGCCTGAGCCAGCGCTGCTTCGTCGATGATTCCACCTCGGGATACGTTGACGATTCGCATGCCAGGTTTTGCCTTGGCGAGCAGCTCGGCGTTGACCATGTTCATCGTGTCCTTGGTGCGGGCAAGGTGCAGCGTCACGAAATCGCTGGTGCTGATCAGGGTCTCGAGACCGACCAGCTCGATGCCCATTTCTTGGGCACGTTCGGGAGCCACATAGGGGTCGAAGGCAATGATGTTCATGTCGAATGCCTTGGCCCGGGTCGCGACCAACCCACCAATGCGGCCGAGGCCGATGATGCCGAGGGTCTTCTCGGCCAGCTCGACGCCGTTCCACTTGCTTCGTTCCCAGCGACCATCGACAAGCGCAGCGTGTGCATGCACGATGTTGCGAGCTTGTGCCAGCAGCATCGCCATGGTGTGCTCGGCAGCCGTGACTGCATTCGAGAACGGGGCATTTGCGACCAACACGTTGTGTTCGGTCGCTGCATCGACGTCGACGTTGTCGAGGCCGATACCGGCGCGGCCGACAATCTTGAGATCGGCACCCGCCTTGATCACATCGGCGGTGACCGTCGTGGCCGACCGGATGATGATTGCCTGCGCTCCGGCGACGGCATCGAGAAGCTCCGCTGGGGCGAGGTCGAGCTGCACGTCTACCTCGTGCCCCGCATCGCGCAGCAGTTCGAGACCTTTGTCGGCAATCTTTTCAGTTACGAGCACACGAGCCATGCAGCGAATCTATTGCCGTTCCCGAAGACTTCATCGTGAAACCCGACACAATCAGTCATGTTTCGGCCAAAGCGATGGGCTGCTACTCAGCTCATCTACGCTCGAAGAATGACGACCACGACCATCGTCGGCGCGGGTATCGCCGGACTCACGGCCGCCCGGCAACTGCGGGCTGCCGGCCACACCGTGCAGGTCCTTGACAAGGGGCGCGGAGTCGGCGGGCGACTGGCCACGCGTCGCATCGGATCCGCCCGACTCGACCATGGTGCGCAGTTCTTCACCACTCGAGGTGCAGCGTTCACCAACCTGATCGCTGATGCGGTCCAGGCTGGCGTGGCCGAACAATGGTGCCTGGGCTTCGGTGAGCCCGATGGCTTCCCCCGCTACTGCGGTGCAGACGGTATGACCTCGCTCGCCAAGTGGCTGGCAACCGACCTCGATGTCCGCCTCGGCGTCGAGGTTCACGCCATTGACGCGACCGATGGCACAGTGCAAATTCTTGACAAGTCTAAGAATTTGCTCTCGGAAGCCGATCAAGTTGTAGTGACCACGCCAATCCCCCAGATGTTGCAGATCTTCGACCGAGGCAACGTGCAAATTCCGACCGACCTCGACGAGTCGTTGCGCGCCGTGCGGTACTTCGCAACGCTCGCACTGCTCGCCGTTGTCGAGGGCCAAACAGCCATCGACGAACCAGGCGGCATCCAACTTGACGATGGGCCGTTCACGTTCATCGCCGACAATCACCGCAAGGGAATCTCGCCGGTCAGCGCACTGACCTTGCATGCCGAACACGACTACAGCCTGCGACGATACGACGACCCCGACGACGAGATACTCGCCGAGCTGATCGAACGAGCAGCGCCATGGATCGGCGATGCAGAAGTGGTTGAGGCACAACTCAAGAAGTGGCGGTACGCGGGGCCGGTCACCCCGTTGCCCGATCCCACCTATGTATTCGAGGCCGCACGAGCGCACATCGCGCTCGCCGGCGATGCGTTCGCCGGGCCAAAGGTCGAGGGCGCGTTCAACTCGGGCCTAGCGGCCGCTGCTGCACTTCTCCAGGTGCGCTGACCAATGACCAAACAACCGAGCCAACCAGCTACACCGAACCTTCTCCTATCGTCACCACCACCACCAACGATGTCAGCGCAACAACAACCGCCACCGCCACCGAGTGCCACCGACGCACGAACTTCCAGCGAAGAACCACGACTGAGGACGGTCGTCAATTCATACGATCATGAGCGGTCGACGTGGGGGCTCGGCGATTTCGTTGCGTCTCTCGCAATCTACTTCGTGGTCGGTTTCGGCCTCGTGTTGCTCATCTTTGCGATCTCGGGCACCAACGAACTGCCGAAGGGGCCCTGGATGGTCCTGGCCGTGGTCGGCCCGCAAACATCGCAGTTCATCCATCTGCGGTGGCTCTCGCGAAAGAAAGGCGCTGGGCTAGCCAACGACTTCCAGCTCCGGCTCGCACCTTCAGACCTACGACTCGGCCTCCGCATCTTCCTCGGGGCCATGGTCGCCGCTGCGTTCGCCGCGTACGCCGTCACCGCGATCGCAGGCGAAGCGCCTGTCTCGTCGGCGATGTCACTCGCCGAAGGATCGGGTGACGGAGGCATCACGATCTGGATCATGCTGTTCGCGCTCCTCGGCTCAACGTTTATCCCCCTCGCCGAAGAGCTCGTTTTCCGTGGACTGTTGTGGAGCGCACTCGAGAAACGAGGGATGCGGCCCGGAACCGTGCTGGTGGTGACCAGCGCAATATTCGCGCTGACGCACCTCGAGCCGTGGCGCACCCCGGTGCTCTTCATCATTGGATTGGCCCTCGGATACGGGCGGCTGCGAACCGGACGAATCGGCGCATCGCTCGTCGTGCATTGCTCAATCAACGCAACCGCGATGCTCGCGACCCTGATGACGCTCTCGTAGCGACACCAATGCTGCGGCTATTCCCCTGGGCCTAAGAGATTGCGCGAGCAAGCAGAGCGCGAAGCTCGAAAGCCGCGCAACTCGTGGGCCTGCCAGGGGACTGTCGACCTACTCGCTAGGCCCCTGAGACGAGCCAGTCGGCTGGGTCGAGATCAGCGAGCGAGCTGACGGCAACCGTTGCATGCCCGAAGTCCATCGACATGGTGATTGGACCCGGCGCAGCGATGCATCGCATTCCGGCAGCAAGTGCGGCGCTCACGCCATGGGTTGAATCTTCGATCGCAAGCGCCGTGGTTGGATCGACCTGCAACCCTGCACACGCATGCACATAGACCGTCGGGTCTGGTTTGCCGGGAATTCCGAGATCGGCGCAGCTCACCACCGGGAAATGGCGAACCAGATCGAGGCGAACCAGGTGGTGCTGCACCCAACTCGTCGGCGAACTCGATGCGATTGCCAGTCGAGTGCCGCCACTGCGGGCCGCATCGATCCAGGTCAATACGCCATCGCGCACTTGTTGGCCGTGCACCATTTCATCCCGGGTCGCTTGTCGATGCGCCTCGACTGTGTCGGGCACCGCGTCGACGCCGAGTTGCTCGCACAGAATCGCTCGCACGTCGAGACCATGTCCATCGGCCTTGCCAATGTGTTCGAGCCAGGTGGTCAGTGCGATTGGTTCGGCACCAGCAAATCGATAGGCCTCGGCCCACGACTCATAGACCGGCGTCTCGGTGTCGAGGATCGTCCCGTCGAAGTCGAACACCACGGCCGACACGGGCACGGTCGAGCTCACGAAAGAGTCAGCGCCGGTACCTCGCCAGCAGGTTCGATGCCAAGGATCTGGCAGAAGAAGGACAGCTCAGCTTCAAGCGCAGTGATGATCGTGTCAGCATCGCGGAATCCGTGAGCGACGCCGGGAAACACCAAATAGGCGTGGGGAACTCCGTTGGCAACAAGTGCGGCAACAACCGCATCGCTCTGATTCTTGGGCACGACGGGGTCGGCATCGCCTTGCAACACGATCATCGGCGTCTCGAGCATCTCGGTGCGGTTGATCGGCGAACGAGAGGCGTAGACCGCTTCGCCTTCGGGCCATGGAGCCACCAGGCGATCGCAGTAGCGCGCCTCGAATTTGTGGGTGTCTCGTGCCAGCGCCGAGAGATCGGCGACGCCGTAGCGTGACGCTCCAGCAGCAAAGACGTCGCTGTCGGCCAATGCCCCAAGCACCGTCAGACCGCCGGCGCTGCCTCCCTTGATGACGATGCGATCAGCGTCGACCTGTAACGAATCTCCGAGGTAGTGGGCGGCGGAAACGCAGTCGTCGACATCGGCTACGCCCCAGCGTCCGTTGAGCGAGTGTCGGTAGGTACGGCCGTACCCTGTGCTGCCGCGGTAGTCGACATCGACGACAGCGAACCCGCGAGAAGTCCAGTAGCGGATGCTCAGCTGCAGCTCGGTTCGTGCACGCGCAGTTGGACCACCGTGGGCCAACACGAGCAGCGGCGGCAGTTCACCGGCCAGGCCAGTGACCGAGGCGTGCGCCGGCGCATAGAACCAGCCATGCGCTTCTTCGCCATCGGTCGTGGGAAAGACGATGTGCTCGGGTGCGGGCACGAAGCCAGGGTCGAGCGCTGCGCCTTGAGCCCGTTTGATCACCCGCGGATCTTGGCCCGGTGTCCAGTGCACCAATTCGGGTTCGCCCTCGTGGCGGGCACCGATGAAGACCACACCGTCGCCGTCACGGCTCAGTGCAGAAATTGCTGACCAGTCGACGCGCATCTCGTTGGTGGCCGCCGCAAACACGGTGTCGCCGCCTGGATCGGTTCGAGCAACGATCGGCAAACCATCGACCTCGACCCACCGAGACAGGCCAAAAACCCACCCCGGCGTAGCGATCTCAAACGATCCTTCGAGCACGGGTACCGGCGGTGCACCCTGCGTGTCGAATTCATACAGATTCCACCACTCGTTGTGGTCGCTCACCGCCCAGATCCTGCCGTCGGCAGTGAAGTCGGGAAGCACGACCGCAGCCGGCTCGTGATGGCCACCGATCTGTCGGGGGTTGACGAGTGCGCCGTCGACGCACTCACCCATCCAGAGTTCGGTCGCGTCCCATGGCATGTTCGGGTGATTCCACTGCACCCAGACCAGTTGGCTGCCGTCGGGCGACAAGCGAGGCGAGCTGTAGAAGTCTGCGCCGCTTGCAAGTACCTCGATCGTGCCGGTGCCGTCGCCGGCGACCGCGACCAAATCGTTGGTCGGCTCATGAGAACCAGCCTGGTGCGTCTCGCGGACACACACGAACCATTTCTTATCGGCGGTGGCGCGGCCATCGGCGAAACGAACACCTCGTGGTTCGGCCGGTTCGGGGGTCAGCAGCAGCGTTGTGCCATCTCGGTCGCGGCGTCGCAGCCTCTGATCTGCGTCCTCGACGAACCACAACGTGCCCTCAGCGGCCCACCATGCGCCTCCGCCGTACTCGTGCACGCGGGTGCGCAC
Organism: Acidimicrobiales bacterium; assembly: GCA_041688925.1. Classification (GTDB taxonomy): domain Bacteria; phylum Actinomycetota; class Acidimicrobiia; order Acidimicrobiales; family UBA10347; genus UBA10347. The sequence goes on from JBDNHG010000581.1 coordinate 7,326, forward strand.
GTTAGCGTCAGGATCTGTTACCTCTTCGATATGACGGCCGCCTTGACCATCTGACGTCACCCGCATGATCGCGACACGGCCGCCTTCGTCGGGGCGCGATTCGTTAAACCAGACGTCGGGGCCATCGACGACGACTTCACTCAAACCAGCGGCGCCCACAACAAGGTCGCGTGCGTCGATCGGCGAT
>JBDNHG010000582.1:0-3955 GCA_041688925.1 Acidimicrobiales bacterium
AAGGTGGTCCCGGTTCGCTCACGTAGTAAACAAGGTTGGCGAAAACGCAACGGAGGAGAGACGACGATGAGCCTTGTGGAACACCCGGCCAAGGCGATCTATCTGGCCAACCGCAATGCCCGGATGAGCCGTGAACAATTCAGCGAGCGATGGTTGAAGCACAGCCGGGTCGGCGAGTCGATGGCCGGCGGTCCGCAGCCCATCGCGGGACTGCGCTATTGCCTGACCGTCGACCCGACCGACCTGTTGCCCGGCGCTTCCAACGAACATGACGGGGTCGGCTTGCTCGCATTGCGCAGCGTCGTTTCCATCCCCACCATGCAGGCGGTACTCACCCGCAACGACATCGCATTGGCCGACGAGCTACGCACATTCGAACGGGCGGTCGAGGACGTCACGGTCTACGCCGGCAGCGAGCTGATCGCCGATGGCCCCGAGACCGAGGTAGCCGTAATCGAGTACGCCCGGCGCCGCGAATCTGTCGACGTGGTCGACCATCTGCGGGCGATCGATCGCCAACCAGCAGACGATGCGCTGCTCGAAGCTGGCGTACGACGCTGGGTGCGCAACGTTGCCCTCGGCGCCGCGCCGCGCGGCTTTGGCTATGACGCGGTGACCGAGCTCTGGTTCGACTCACTTGACCAGGTCGCCGACGCCGCGCCGACCATCGAGGCGTTTCTCGAGCGGCGAGGCACGCACACCGAGCGCCGGGCCTCGTTCTCCATGGTCACGAAGGTAATAAACAGCCTGGGCCGCACCCGCCCCTGACCACATTTGCCGGGCAGACCCCAAGTCGTGGTTCACTGGGCACATGACTGGAATCGAGTTCGGCGCCGAGCAACTACGCACCATCTTGCACTTGCTTGGCGTGACCGTTTGGCTTGGCGGCCAGATCGTCATGCTGGGGATGTTGCCGGTTTTGCGCAAACTCGGCGGTGATGTGCCGAAGCAGGCAGCCGCCGCCTATGGACGAGTCGCCTGGCCAGCGTTCGGGCTCATCATCGTGACCGGCATCTGGAATATCCTTGCCGTCGATCTGAGCGACGTCACCCCTGGCTACAACGCCGTCTTCGGCGTCAAGATGTTGCTCGTCGTCGTCACTGGCTTAGCTGCCGGCATGCATCAGAGCACCGACAAGCCGGCCATTCGCGGCATCACGGGTGGTGTTGGTTTCGCAGCAGCCGTCGGGGCTTTGGTCCTCGGCGTCGCGATGGGCCACTGAGCGCAGCACGCCTTTGCCTCGCAAGCCCGCAAGCGCTGCGCAACGCCGACGGTCTAGACGGGTTGTAACGCCAGATGATGCACACCGGTCGTAACGATGCTCGGCGGCGGGCGCGCCCGCGCATACCTGTGCGCGTCGCTACCTCGAACACAGACGACGCGGCCGGTTTCGACATCGGCAACGACTTCCAACGGTTCAACCAGATCGACGACGTGTTCAGCCGCTCGCTAGCCGATACCGAACTGCGTAACGACGCCGCCAATCGCTTCTACAACACCTACCGCCGACCGCTGGCGAACTGGCGGGCCTACACCCAGCTGCGCAATCGGGCGTGGCTGCGCCTCGCCGACTCACCCCTACGCCGACTTGCGCTGCGTCTCGACCGACGCTTCGGCGGCGGCAAGCGAATCTCGGCCGAGAGATGGTGGCCGGTATGACCTCTGGGGGAGTAGTCCACGCCATCTATGTCTCACCGGGTCGCAAGATCCCGATGAAGGCAGTCGATTCGGTTCTCGCCGAAGAGGGCAAAGGCTTGGTCGGCGACCGCTATCACGGCACCCGACACCGCCACGTGAGCGTGCAATCAGCCGAGGACCTTGCCGTAGCCGCCGCCGAGTTCAACGCGCCGATAGCTCACGACCTCACCCGCCGCAACATCACCGTGAATGGTTTCGAGATTCCGACGAAACCCGGCGAACACATCACGATCAACGGTGTCCTGCTCGAGGTCGTACGGATCGCAGCGCCCTGCAAACTGCTCGACGATGACATCGGTGCCGGAGCGAAAACCGCATTGCGTCGACGCGCCGGCACGATCTTTCGCCTGCTTAGCTCAGGAACGATTTCAGTCGGCGATCAGGTCGAATCGGCCACCTGAAGCCGAGCTGAGCGAATCGACGGACCGAACACGCTCATCTGCTTCGCGGTGGTTCATGCGCCTTGATCCTCTGCGCTCGAGTGCCAACTCGGTCAGGCGGATGCGCCGGAGTAGGACCGGATGCCTCGGCGAAAGAGCAGTCGTGAGGCGACAAGCGCAGCGAGGGCGATTCCGACCGAGCCAATGGCCTCGACCAGGCTGAGACGACCCACCAACGCTGACAGGAACCAGAGCCGCTGCGAAGAGCGCGCACGCGGCGCTGTCGTCAGCTGCTCAGTTCCTGGAGCCAACGGCGTTTGTCGGCACCAACGGCGAAGCTGGCGGTGATCGAGTTGCGAGCGAGTTGGGTGATGCCAGCGACGTCGAGGTCGGCCCACTGCCACGCACGCCGATAGTCGTCAAGCAGGTTGGTCTGAAACATCGGCGGATCATCGGTGCCAATGGTGACGGTGATGCCAGCCTCGATCATCTGGGGGAGTGGATGGCTCTCGGCAGAATCAACGGCATGGAGGGCCAGGTTCGATCCGGGGCAGACATCGCAGGCAACGCCACGCTCGACCAGCATGGCGACGGCACCTGGGTCAGCCATGGCGCCAATGCCGTGCTGAATCCGTTCCGCCTGGAACTGCTCGAGAGCGAACACGACCTCGGCGGGTCCGCCGTGTTCCCCTGCGTGGGAGACGCCGGGAACACCAAGCGAACGCGCCTTGGCAAAGATCGAAGCGAAATCGTCGGTCCACCAGGTGTCAGCTGGACCACCCATGCCGATAGCAACCACATGATCGAGGTCATGAGCAAATACTTCGTCCATCGCCCGTGCGCACTCGGCCGCCGGCAGGTGGGGCGAGATGTCGGGAATCAACCCCCACGTCATGCCGGTGGCTGCGGCTGCCCGCGAACAACCTGCGACGATGCCGTCATGAATCGGCGCCCACGGCTTGGCGTTCTCGACGATGTGCCCGGTGGCAGAGACGTGGTATTCGAGATGCACCACGCCTTGGGCGTGCGCTTCGAGCATGTAGTTCTCGGCGATCAACGCGAAATCTTCGGGGTCACGCAGCAGCCCGAGCACGGCGAAGTACCGCTCGAGGAACATCGGGAAGCCGTCGAACTTGTACCACTCGTCGATGCCAGCGATGTCAGCGGCCGGTGGTTGCACCCCATGCCGCTCGGCCAATTCGAGCAGCGTCGCAGCGCCGACGGTGCCTTCGAGATGCACATGCAGTTCGGCCTTGGGCAGAGCCCGCACGAGTTCGGTCGGAAAGTCGGTCACCCACCCCAGGTTAGAAGCGGGCGGACAGAGCGGCCAGTACTTGATCACATCGATCTCGCACTATCAGAAATGGAGCTGTGGGGAGGGCGAGACGCTATGGCGAAACCTAGGCTCTCACTGTGAGTGAGTCTGAAGGCCTTTTGAACAAACACCAGCTCAAGAAGGCGGCGCGTAAACAACGCCAGCAATCTGAGCGCCAGGCGCACCGCAACCTCGATGATGTCACCGGCCAGGCCATCGAACTTGCATTCCAGCTCGCACCAACCGTTGCTGCGGCAACGTCGCTCGAAGACCGTGATCAACCAATCGATGTTGAGCTCGCGTCTGAGTCTGAGGCGCAGTTCATACGCAAACGCATCAACGACGCTCTCAAGGTCGACGAGTGGCTCGACGAGGTGCGTATCTGGGTGTGGAAGGCGTCAGAACACAATCGCGCCGCGCTCACCGACCAGGGCCGCTCCAAGGGCTTCGAGCTTCGTATCGACAAGGCGCCCAAACACGTCACGCCCTAGCGTTACGAGGTGCCCCAGCCGGCGAGCGGCACCGCCGGCGGCTACTGCGCTTCGCTGGCGACTACCTCGGA
>JBDNHG010000583.1:0-3435 GCA_041688925.1 Acidimicrobiales bacterium
ATCGTCAAACTTCGCCCGCACTCCGGCCGTCCGGTGCCGGCAGACGTGGTACGACATGGTGTCGTACTCACCACGTCACCCGAGGTACCGGGTTCGGCAACTCCGAACATTTGCGTCGGCGATTGGGGGCGTGACAGAAATCACGGATCGGGTGACGGCTTATCTACGACACGCAGTCGTACTGTCTCGATTCACCCGAGACCTTGGAGACAAGAAGTGTCAAGACGTCTAGTTGTCACAGCCATCATCGCCACCTCGGCGATTCTCTTCTCAGCCTGCGGTGGCAGCGACACCGCCAACTCCGCTGCCACTGCCGACACCGCAGCTGTTGCCGCGCCTGGCATCGCTTTTCCCTCGGACGAGCCGTCCGACCAAGCTGATGTCAGCTTCGCCCAAGACATGATTCCGCATCACTCTCAGGCGGTGGAGATGGCGACACTGGCATTGGACCGCAGCACGAATCCGGCGACCCTCGATCTAGCTGCACGAATCCAAGGCGCGCAGGACCCAGAGATCCAAAAGATGCGCGGCTGGCTGGTCGGCTGGGGCGAGGAGGAGATGTCATCGGACATGGAAGGCATGGACCACAGCTCCATGGCAGGGATGATGGATGACGCCGAAATGGCAGCGCTCTCCAACGCGACCGGACCCGCATTCGACGCCCTCTTCGTCGACATGATGATCCGACACCACCAAGGCGCCATCACCATGGCCGAAACCGTCCTAAGCGATGGCACCGACCCGGAGGTCCTTGCTCTGGCCGAGGCAATCATCGCCGCGCAGGCAGGCGAAATCACAGAAATGCAGGGCCTCCAGCTCGGCCAATAGGCGCTGCCCGCCGCACCTGGTTGAAAGCTATGCCATTCGGTTCACGCTTCGTGCGTCGTCATCTCATTCATCATCGGACAGGGAACCCTGGCCGCCGAACACATCGTTGCTCGGACGACCGCTTGGAACGCTCGGTCGCTTTGGGAATCGCCTCGTCATATCAGTTTGGAGCGACTCAACGACGAGGATCAGGACCACGAAAGACGCCCCGAACCAGAAGGTTCCAAGCGCCAACGGCCAACTGGAGAAGACGCCGATCAGGATAGGTCCCGGCACGAGCAAGAGCGGCCACATCCTGCGCAGCCTTCGTGTCGTTCTATTCATTGGTGCACGCACATGACGTCGACATTCGACGCTGCGGTGGCGGGTTGTCCATGACTGCACCTCCCTCCAGATTGCGACGCGTGGTTCGATGTGTTTCTGTCTACTACACGCTGTCGGATAAACCTTGGCGGAAGCGGGGCTGTTGTGGCTTGATCGGATCGAGGATGCACTGAGACCGTCGGCAACCCAGACCACTATCGGTTGCTCGAAACGTTTGTCTGCTCGACCTTGCGCTTGAGGGACACGGGTGGGTCGATGGCCGGTAGTCGACCGAGATCGCTCCTGAAGTTCCGAGTGGATCAATGTGGAGGTTGTCGTCTGGAATCGAGGAAAGGGCGAGCCGCAATCAGGACCCGAGCCAAAGTCGAACTTGTCAACTACTACAGTCTGTAGGTGTCATTTAATGCGAAGGCGACGGTCGTGTTCTTGCTGACCCTAGTCGGATTGATTGTGGTGTACGTCCTAGCGCTCGATCGCATTTCAGGTACGGGACAGGCTTCACCAGATCCGGCCGCTACTGCCATAGTCGCGCCGCTGTCGCCGCTTGTTGGGCATTGGGTGGCCGAGGATTGGAGCGTCGGATCTAACGATTGGGTCGACCGAGTGAACGGATATCGGGCCAGTGTCGCCGCAGATTCAAATAGCCCGACAAAGATTGCGGGTGCAATCTCAACGACGACAGCCAGTTCAGGCCTGGTGTTTGACGGGGTGGACGACTACTTGGTGGTTCCTGTCGAGCAGAACCCGCTTCAGCAAGCTCGGCGTATGACCGTCGTCACGCTCTTCGAAGCGACCGCGGCAGCATCGGGTGTCGACAACGAACGATGGTGGAACATGCCGGGGCCCCTGAACGGTGATTCCCCTGGTTCAGGTAACGATTGGGGCTTAACCTATGACGCGGCCGGAAACGCCCAGGCATTCTTTGGGTCTCCAATCGAGCTGTCTCCCGTCGTGAATATCGTTCACGGCGAACCCCACACGATGATCATGACGTGGGAGTCCAAAGCGGTGGACGGCGACGGGATCGCTCGGCTCTATGTCGACGGCGTGATAGCGGGCGAAGTCGAGACTCTCGGGGAGGGTGCGGGCATCAACAACCAGAACGGGTTAGTCATTGGCACCGACGCTGAATCGGTGTTCGTCTGTTGTTTAGGATCTTCAACCAACCGCTTCTTCAGCGGCGCGATTGGCGAGATACGGCTCTACGACCGAGTCGAGGATCCACAGCAGCTCCATGCAGAAGTCTTTGGCGGCGCCGCGGTCACCAATCCAACAGTCACTGTTGACGACGGCGTGGTCAGTGTGACCGGGTTGGCGTTCTCGGCCGATCCGGTGGCCACCACATGGTTTCGATACGGCACCGACCCAACGCTTGAAACAGCAACAACCACTGTCGACGCGGACACGGTTGACAACGGCGATGGCGGTGCTGAGGCAGGTGCTCAGCTGCGAGACCTGAAGCTGGGCACTCGCTACTTCTACCGGCTCGAATTTCGCAATGGAGGTGGCGCCTTCGTCGGCCGCACGTTTTCGTTTCTGCTCGGAGGCGAGTTCCGCGTCGAACACCCGATGGGAGCGGTGCTGCTAAACGCCACCGACACCATAGATTTCCTGGCCGCCGTCGGCACCACGACTGCCCCAAAGATGTTCACCGTGACCAATACCGGGGATCTCGATATGGATGCCGTTGCGGTCACCGTAGATGGAGCCGCAGCCAACGATTTCGAAGTCAGTCCTTTGACCACTACAACCGTGGCCCCTGGCGGCAACACGACCTTCTCGGTTGCCTTCACTCCACCCGTCAAAGGCGAGCGCACGGTGATGCTGAAGATTGAAAGCTCTACTGCGGAAACGTTCGAAGTCATGCTGGTTGGCGAAGGTGCGACGGTGTGGGGTGGTCCCGTCATCACCTTTAGCAATACCTGTGCATTGTGTTCGACCGATCAGATCACATCGAGTGTCGCGATGACTCGTGGAGAGTCATCGGGCATCTTCAATGCGGCTGCTGAGACCCAGTCCGCTGGCAAGGAAGGCCTGAGCCCGATCGATACCGAGTGGGCCTATGGAACCACTGCCGAACTCGGAGAACTCGACTTCCAACCGTGGTTTGCATGGCTTGGTTTCGAGAGCCCTTCACGAGCCGTGAATCAAGATGCGGTTCTTCATCTCATTTCCGATGACGTCTACATCGACATCCGGTTTACCTCGTGGGAAGATGGCCAGGGCACCGGCGGTTTCTCATACACAAGAACGACTCCCGGCCAATAGCCACCGTCGGCTGGC
>JBDNHG010000584.1:0-3369 GCA_041688925.1 Acidimicrobiales bacterium
CTGGCAAGGGTTATTCGGTGCTCGATAACGAGGCACTCAAGACCTTGCCCGATCAGCCGGCAGGTGCGGTGTTCAATGCCGACGAGCAGGCGAAATATCGTGAGTTCAAAGAAGCACGACGCGGCGCTGCCGACTACATGGCACTCGAAGGGGAATTCGCCACGTACCTCGAAGATGTGCACTCTGAAGATCCTGTACCTCGTGATGCACTCACCGACGAGTGCGACATCCTCGTGATCGGCGCCGGATTCGCGGGCCTCCTGCTTTGGTACCGCCTGCGAGAAGCCGGCTTCACCAATGTCCGCTTCTGTGAGAAGGGCGGCGACGTCGGCGGCACCTGGTATTGGAACCGGTACCCCGGCATTGCCTGCGACGTCGAGAGCTACAGCTATCTGCCGTTGCTCGAAGAAATGAACTACATCCCAACAATGAAGTTCGCTTCCGGTTTCGAGATCCTCGAGTACTGCCAATCAATGGCGACCGAGTTCAATTTCTACGACAAATGCCTGTTTCACACCACGGTCGAGACGACCGAATGGGACGAAGCCGCTCAGCGTTGGACCGTCATCACCGATCGTGGCGACGCAATGCGCGCCCGGCATGTGGTCCTCGCCAACGGCATCTTGACCAACCCAAAGCTGGCTCGAATCAACGGCATGGAAACTTTTGCGGGCGAAGCGTTCCACACGTCTCGTTGGGACTACAACGTCGACTTGCAAGGCAAACGTGTGGGTATTATCGGCACCGGCGCCACCGCCGTGCAGGCTGTACCCGAACTCGCCAAGATGGTCGGCGAACTGTTCGTCTTCCAACGCACACCCAGCTCGATCGATGTGCGCGACCAGCAGGCAACCACGCCCGACCAGATCGAAGAATGGTCAAACGAACCCGGATGGGCGCTGGCACGCCGACAGCGGTTCGCGAAGATCTCGGCCGGGCGCGCCGCGATCCAGGCCGACGATGACTACTTGGCCGGCCGAAAGGACGACTTCAAGAAAGAGCGCAAAGAACACACACGGCGCCTGAGCCAAGAAGAGCTCGTGCAGAAACAGCTCGATTCGAACTTCAGAATCATGGAGCAGATTCGGGCCCGCGTCGACGCGATCATCGAGGACCCCGTGACCGCCGAGGCGCTCAAGCCCTACTACCCCTATGGCTGCAAGCGGCCGACGTTCCACGACGAATACCTTCCAGCCTTCAACCTGCCACATGTTCACCTCGTCGACACGGCGCCGCTCGGCGTGCAAGAGATCAACGAACGCGGCGTGGTCCACGACGGCACCGAATACCCGCTCGACGTGCTGGTCTATGCCACGGGCTTCAACTGGATGGCCACCTCGACCTTCAACATGATCAAGGGCCGCGGCGGCATCACCTTGAGCGAGAAGTGGCAGACCCAGGGATGCAAGACCTTTTTGGGGCTGCACAGCCACGGGTTTCCCAACCTCTTCATCGTCAGCGGCCCCCAAGGTGGCGGCGGCAGCTTCAACTTCATCGACGCAATCGAACAGCACGCCGACTACATCGTCTGGATGCTGAGCACGATGCGTGACCAAAATCACGAAGTTGTCGACATCACGACCGATGCCGAAGAACGCTATGCCGAACATTGCGCCCAGGCCGATATTGCAACGGCTCCGCTTCGCGACTGCATCTCGTATTACAACGGCGAAGGTGGCGCCGAACCGGGAAGTTTGGCCTATTACGGCGGCGGAAACTGGCACAAGTTCCGCGTCGCAGCACAAGACACGCTCGAGCCATACCGCTTCGAAGGCTCGTCTGTGTCATGAAGCACTGTCACGCTCACTAGGATTCGTGGCGGTGCATCCCCAGAATTGGGTCTGCTAGGCCTAAACGCTGCGCCCGAGTTGCCGATTGGGGGCGTGATGGATCGTTCGTTGTCGAGCCCAGGCTCGCAAGCACGCAGGATTGCCGCCTGCCTAGCCACACTTTTGTTCATGCTGGCGTTGGTCAGCGCTCAAGATGCGGGCGCCCAGGCGGCAGCTCCTGACGAGGTCGTGATCTTTGTTCTCGACCTGTCGGGCTCGATGAACGAGCCGTTCGATGCCGGGCGTACCAAACTCGATGTCGCCAAGGCAGCATTCGTTGAGGCGTTCGCGAACGTCAGTCCCGATGCCCGCGTTGGCCTGCGCACCTATGGCGACCAGCTGGCACCCACAACACCAGACAACCGAGAGCCCAGCTGCACGACCGATACGCGGGTCGCGACATCGGTGGCGCCGCTGCAGCGCGACCAACTAATCGCCCAAGTACAAGGGTTCACCGCGCTTGGTGACACCCCAATGGGTCTTGCGCTCCAGAGCGCAGGCAGTGACATCCCCGCCGGTTCGACCGGAACCATCGTCTTGTTCTCCGACGGCCGCGACGAATGCTTTGACGCGGACCTCGACGGAGATCCGGCGGTCGGCCCCAGCTATGGGCAAGACCCGTGCGACATCGCAAAGGCGATTACGGCCGGCGACGCTGCGGTCGACCGAGTGGTAACGGTCGGCTTCCGCGCCGACACCGCTGCTGAGACCGAACTGCGCTGTATCGCCGACTCGACCGGGGGCAGCTATACCGCTATCGAAACCCCTACGGACGCACGCGACGCGTTGCCCAATCTGCTCGTGCAGCTGAGCGCGCCGCGCGAGGCCCAGCGCCTGATCGGCCGAGCCATCCAGGGATCCACGACAACCGACGAGGCGCCCGATCTGGTGCGTCTCGACGAAGTCGTCGCCGACAAGGTGCTGTACACCGACTCGATCGATATGGACAGCGTGCGGATGTATCGCATGCCCGAGTACGGACCCGAGGGCGGAACCTTTACTGCCACCGTGTTCGGTTTGCCGGCCGAACTCGGCATTGCGCTAGATATGCGGATCTACATCCCCAGTCTCGACGAGCGGTTCTTCCTCGGCGAACATGGCAACTTCGACGCTGGCCTGCCCGCCAGTCCCACGGCCTCTATTCGCTGCACCGACTGCAAAATCAGCGGGGGGCCATACGAGGCGTTCTTCGTCGTCACCTTGGACTCAGAAACTCCTAATATCAGCGGAACCTACGAACTCGAGATCTCGACCGAGGGCCCCGGATTCGGCGGACCGACCACGAGCTGTTCGGCGCCCCAAGCTTGCTTCTACCCCCAAGAAATCATTGACCAGAGCGCTGCCCTCGAAACCATTCAGGCCGAGCTCGGCGGCAGCGTGGGTGAGCTCGCTCCTGCCGAACTCATTGCTGAGCGCGATCGGCTGCGTGCCCAATTCCGCGAAGACCAGGATGCAATCACAGCGGCCGAGACGCGAGCGGCCGAGCCCGAGGCCAAATTCCCCCTGGCGCCCGCTCAGTCCAACAGTTTTCGAATCCCCC
>JBDNHG010000585.1:0-2242 GCA_041688925.1 Acidimicrobiales bacterium
CAGTCGCTGCGGGCCAAGAAAGACCAGCGCGACAAGAAGGATGATCAGCAGCTCAGGGCCACCGACGTTCAGCATGGGGTGCAGCCTACTCGCGAACGAGCACGGCTCCGGTGGCGCTTGGCCGGGTCAGTTGTCAGTCGTCGACGAGCAAGCCGAGCGCAGTAGCAATTGCCGCGTCATCCTGCAATTTGTCGTGGAAGTCGAGCAGATGATCGTGTGTGAGCGGTCCCGCTCCAGCGGCAATAAGATGTTCGACCGGTACTGACCAGAAGGTCACCGAAGCACCTGATGCTACGAGGAGGTCGAGCGTGCGTCGGCTCGCTTCCTTCTCATGGGCCATCGAACACTCGGGACACGAGAACGCGTACGTTCCATCGTGGTCCTCGCGACAGATGCGCACCGCAACCGCATCAATCGATAGTTCGGTGTCACCACAGTGATCACATGTTGCTCTTACTCGTGCCATAGGTCGTTTCTCCTTCCCCGCTTAGTTCGGCTTTGACCATCGAGAGTTGAGGTTTTTGTCTCTCTTTCTTCCGAATTGGGGTCATTTGGCGGCAACATGGCTGACGTGAGCCCTCGAATCGCCGCAAAATTCGACGAACCGATCCTCTTTGCCCACCGAGGTGGGGCCGCCCACGCCCCCGAAAACACGCTCGAAGCCTTCGGTTTGGGGCGCAAACTTGGTGCAAATGGCCTCGAAAGTGATGTTTGGGTGTCAAAGGATGGGCAGGCAATCCTCATCCATGACGATTCTTTCGGCGGGCGCGTGCGAAAGCGTCGGGTTGCCGACACTTTCGCAGCCGAATTGCCCGACGCCGTGCCGACGTTGGCGGACTTGTATAACCACGTCGGCTACGACTTTGAACTGTCACTTGATATCAAGACTCCCGACGCAATCGATCCAACCGTCAACGCCGTTCGTGCTGCCAGCGAAGCCTCGGGCATCGACCTAGTCGCCAAGACATGGTTGTGTCACCCCGACCTCGAAATGGTCACGGCGTGGCGCGAACGATGGTCAGATGTTCGGCTCGTGCACAGCACGCGACTGAGCCGTCTCGATGGCGGTCCCGAGCGTCATGGCGCGGTGCTGTTCGACCGCGGAATCGATGCAGTCAACTTCCGCCAAGCCGACTGGTCTGGCGGACTCACCACGCTGTACCACCGATTCGGTATCTACTGTTTCGGCTGGGATGCCCACCTCGAGCGAGTCGCAACCGAACTGCTCAACATGGGTTGCGATGCAATATTCAGCGATCATGTCGATCGCATGCTCTCGGCCCGCCAAAGGGTCTACGGCACCTGACCTGCACACATTCGACTGCCGCTGTTTACGGCTTCAGAGCGCACCCAGATTGTTGAGCGGCCACACCCGCACGAACGCACGACCGACGACGGTGTCGATCTCGACGGGGCCGAACACCCGGCTGTCGGATGATCCGAGACGGTTGTCGCCCATGACAAAGATGAAGCCCTCGGGGACCACGCAGAGATCTGCCGCTGGATCAACTTGGGCGCACCCGGGGATGGTCAGCCGAGGTCGGGTACTATTTTGTTCAGCCAAATAGGGCTCTTCGACCCGCAGACCATTGATATAGACTTGTTCATCGACGAGTCGGACCGTCTCGCCGGGAAGGCCGATAACCCGTTTGATCAGGTCATTCTCACCATCGGTGGCTGGTGGTTTGGCGAACACGATTACCTGACCACGCTCAATTTCGCCGAATTGATAGCTCAGCCGGTTCACGACGACGCGGTCACCGTTGTGCAGCGTCGGCACCATTGACTGCGACGGAATATGGTACGCCTGCACAAGAACCAGTCGAGTGAACAATGCAATCGCGATTGCCGCGACCAGCACCGGACCCCACTCGCGTAACAACCGGCCGAAACTGGTCGGCTCAGGAGCAGGTCGGGGCGTTGCTGGCCCGTCGCCATCGAGGTCAGTCCACGAGAGCTTGTCCCAGCCAGCGGGATCGCCATCGCCAATGGTGGCGAGATCACCATCCCACGCGGAACGTCCAACGGCCTGGGGCACCAGACCAGCCGAACCCGGTGGTGTACCGGGTAGGGCCGAAGGCGCGCCGGATGCGGTTGATGCGCCTGGCGTGGTGCCAAGGTCCTTTTGTGGTGAGATGATCGGCGTGCTTGCCGGCGTGACCTGGGGCGTATCGGCCCAGCGAATCTCAGCTAGGCCATCGACGGGTACCGGAGCCCGCTTCACCACAGGCCTCGACCGAGG
>JBDNHG010000586.1:0-1996 GCA_041688925.1 Acidimicrobiales bacterium
ACCAAAGGCAAGCAGGTCGCCGGCCGGGCTCCACGACGGCGAGGCGACGGATCCGAACATAACGAGAGCGACGCCCGCGATCGCAAGCGCCGAGAGCGCCCAAGCCAGCCGGGTGACGGTCTCGCCGAACCGCCGCGAGAAGAAGAACAGCACCACAACCGGCTGCAACGCGATGATCATCGTGGCGTTGGCGACCGTCGTCAACCGCACCGCCGAGAAGAAGAACGCCAACTGCACGCCAAAGACCAAGCCACCAGGGGCGGCGAGACGTAGCTTCTCACGCGTGAATCGGCCGCCCATAGCGAGGAGAATCACGCCGTAGAGCAACGCCGCTCCCCACGCTCGGTGGAAGCCGAGCACCGGGCCATCGATCTCAGCCGCCTTGGCCACGACGCTGCCGATACCCATCAGCGTGACCGCTGCACTCACGGCCCCGAGACTTCGGAGATCAGCCCCGTCAGCGGTCTCGTCGGTCACCGCTGGGACGCTATCTGCACCTGGTTGGTACGGCGCTGATTTGTCCCACCGACCGGCGGGCTTTGCATTTCTTCCCGGCGCTAGCCGTCAAGCAACGGCTCGAGCCCGGCAAAATGAATGGAACGAGCTCCCAGTAACATCTGTTATTGAGCTCTACGGCTGGAGCTACAGTCGCGACCGCGAGCCAGATCGGGTTTACATGTCCAAGAAACAAGGACGCACGTCGCCAACTGCGGGCAAGGTCCGTCCGTCGCCCAATTCGCAGCTGCGAATAGCGCTGCTCACCTATCGGGGCAAAGCCCACTGCGGCGGGCAGGGTGTCTATACCCGCTACATCGCCCGCGCCTTGACCGATCTGGGTCATCACGTCGAGGTGTTCAGCGGCAACCCGTACCCCGAGATCGATGACGACATCATCCTGCACAAGCTGCCGAGCCTCGACATTTGGAACGACACCTACCCGGGCCGCATGCCTGCATTCTGGGAACTCAAGAGCCTGCCCGATGTCGCCGAAACGTTCGGCCACACGATCGGCACGTTCAGCGAGCCAATGTCGTTCAGCTGGCGGGTATATGACGCACTCAAGGTTCGCCTCGACGACTTCGATTTGATCCACGACAACCAGACGTTGGGCTGGGGAATTCTCGCCCTGCAACAGGCCGGTCTGCCTGTGCTCGAAACCATCCATCATCCAATCACCGTCGACCGCAAACTCGAGATCGAACACAGCCGCTCACGGGTCGAAGAGTTCGGCAAGCGCCGCTGGTACGCCTTCACCAAGATGCAGACCCGCGTTGCCCGCCGCATGCTTCGCGTCATGACGGTGAGCGAGTCTTCGCTCGGCGACATCTGCAACGACCACAGGGTCAGCCCCGATCGCATTCATGTGGTTCCCGTTGGTGTCGACCCCGACCTGTTCAAACCAGTTCCCGATATCGCACGCATTCCCGGACGCATCGTGACCACCGCAAGTGCCGATGTGGTGCTCAAGGGCCTGCACTATCTGCTCGAAGCGCTAGCCAAGCTGCGCACCGAACGTGAAGACGCCCACCTGGTCATCATCGGCAAACCCAAGGAGGGCGGCAAGGCAATGGACACCATTGCTCGCCTCGGCCTCGAAGATCATGTCGAGTGGATCAGCGGCGTTCCCGATCAACTCATCGTCGAGCTCTACAGCGAGTGTTCTGTCGCCTGTGTGCCATCGCTCTATGAAGGATTCTCGCTTCCCGCGATCGAGGCGATGTCCTCGGCCGCTCCCCTGGTCGTAACCACCGGTGGCGCGTTGCCCGAGGTTGTCGGCGACGACGGCGTCGGTGCACTGCTCGTCGATCCGGGCGACCCCGATGCCCTTGCTGCCGCGCTCGGACGTGTTCTCGCCGATCCCGATTTCGCCCAGCAGCTTGGCGACAACGCTCGTGCTCGAGTGCTCGAGAACTGGAGCTGGCATCACACGGCACTGCGAACGGTCGAACAATATGAGCTGCTTCTCGACGAGTTCTTCGCAAGTCCCCGATCAAAG
>JBDNHG010000587.1:0-3942 GCA_041688925.1 Acidimicrobiales bacterium
AACGATGCAAGATCACCGCTCAACGCTTCGGCGTAGCCCTGGGTCTGATCGAGTAGATCGCCGACCGCAGCGCCGTCACGCATTGGCAGCTTGCGACCGATCAGGTCGATTGCCTGGATGCCGTTGGTGCCCTCGTAGATGCTGGCGATGCGGATGTCGCGGTAGTGCTGCGCTGCGCCGGTTTCTTCGATGAAGCCCATGCCGCCGTGTACCTGCACACCGATCGATGTGAGCTCGTTACCGAGATCAGTACACCACGCCTTGGAGAGCGGCGTGAGCACCTCGGCCAGTTCTTGGCCAGCGGCGCGAGCCTGGACATCGGGTGCCTGGTGGGCGTCGTCCATCGCCTTGCCATTGAGGTAACATAACGCCCGCATCGCCTCGATGTAGGCCTTCATCGTCAGCAGCATGCGACGCACATCGGGGTGTTCGACGATCGGCGCAGCTTCGCCCTTGGGATAGTCGGGGCGCCCGCCCTGGGTGCGGTCAAACGAGTACTGCACCGCCTGTTGATAGGCCCGCTCTGAGACGGCGAGGCCCTCGATGCCAACCGAGAGCCGGGCGCTGTTCATCATTGTGAACATCGAGCGCATGCCGGTCTGCTCGTCGCCGATCAGATAACCGGTTGCACCGTCGAATGCCATAATAGCGGTCGGGCTGCAATGGATGCCGAGCTTGTGTTCGAGCGAGACACATTCGAGCGAGTTGCGTTCGCCCAGGCTGCCGTCGTTGTTCACCATGAACTTGGGGACGATGAAAACCGAGATTCCCTTGGTGCCGGGAGGCGCATCGGCGGTGCGTGCGAGGACGAGGTGAATGATGTTGTCGGCGACGTCGTGTTCACCCCACGTGATGAAGATCTTCTGCCCCGTGATTGCATAGGTGCCGTCGTCGTTGCGCACTGCTTTGGTGGTCAACGCGCCGACGTCGCTGCCAGCCTGAGGCTCGGTCAGGTTCATGGTGCCCGTCCATTCGCCCGTCACCATCTTGGGAACCCACGCCAACTTCAGCTCTTCGCTGGCGTGTTCTTCGAGCAGGTGCACGGCGCCTTGGGTCAGCAGTGGGCACAACGAGAAACCCATGTTGGCCGAGGTGAGCATTTCTTGGATAGCAAGACCGATAACGATGGGGAAGCCGCCGCCGCCGAACTCGGGGTCGAACGAAATAGCGCCCCATCCGGCCTCGACCAGTTTCTTGTATGCCGCGGGGATGCCCTCGGGGGTCGTGACGGTGCCGTCGGCATTGCGCTGGCTGCCCTGAGTGTCGCCGATTCGATTGGTCGGCGCAACGACCTCGCTGAAGAATCGGCCAGCTTCTTCGAGAATGCCAACTATCTCAGTTGGTTCGACATGGCTGAATGCTTCGTAACTCTGCAGCTCGTCGACACCGACGACATGCCGAAGCACGAAGTCCATGTCTTCGATAGGGGCCTGATAGTCGCTCATGGTCAGAGGCTAGTCAATAAGGGCAATTATCGGAAGGCCCAGTGCCACCGGATCACCAGCCTGAGCTGCCCGGCTCGCCCTTGAACGGACCGACGAGCTCGTTGGTTATCCAACCGCCGTAGAAGCCGCCAGCCTGAGCGCGCACAAGCTCGCCATCTACTCGGCATTCGACCGCATCGGGATAGAACGACACGTAGCCGGCCCAGGAGGCGAACTCGGGATACGGCGTTGGGTAGCGCCATCCGATCGGCGTGTCGGCCGGCGACAGTGCCACATATTCGGCTTGGCCCTTCCACTCGCAGTGTGAACTGCCGGGCACCGCCACCAGTACGCCGTCGGCGATTGCGGACGGTGGCACATAGAACGCAGGCGGATGTGACGTCTCGAGCACACGAATCGCCCGGTTCGTGTCGGCGAGGACGAGGGCGCCACTGCGCACGATCACATGGCGGCTGTCGGAAACAACCGCCGGAGGGCGGGGGTAGTCCCACACAGACTCTTGACCTGGTTTGGGCTCTATTGCAAAGTCGGGACGGTGTTCGCCCCGATTTGCCCACTGCGTGCGGGCGTCTTGCAGCCACGCTGGGTTCGATGGAGTCGGGTTGGATGCATTCATTGATCTCGTTTTCGATGCCGTTTCACACAGTTAGTACTAGTAGGTTCCATACAGTTAGTACTAGTCGCGCAAACGCTCGACCGGCAGTCCGTGGGGAACGGCTGCCGATCGAGCGTTTGACTCGGTCATCCGCCCGGGGGAAGGCAGATGAGATCTTTAGTTGTGGGTCGTGTAGCTCAGGCTGCGCTCAAACGGCGCACCGCGATGCTCGCAACCTGCTTCTCGAGACGAGGGCAGCGGCTGAGCAGCGACGCAAAGTCACGTGGCGACAGTGCGTAGACGGTGGCGTCGGTGTCGGCAACAACCGTGGCGTTACGCCGTTCGCCTGTCATAAGCGCGATTTCACCGATGATTTCGCCTGCCTTGATCGTGGCGATCGTTTCGCCGTCGCGGAGTACTGAAGCGGTGCCGGAGACCATGACCAACGCCTGTTGACCGAAGGTTCCTTCGATCGTGAGCGTGGTGCCGGCTGCAACATCGATTGGCGTCGCAAAGCGGCTGAGTTCAACAAGTTCGTGCTCGTTGAAGTTTGCCTTCAACGCATCGATTACTCGTTTGGGCATAAAGTTTTTGGCGGTGTGTTTCGTCCAGAACATGGGGGATCCTCTTTCGTTGGACACCTTCAAGTTACGGCTGAATTGTTTCCATAATGAGTCGATGTGACACCGGCGACGGTGTCCTGAGTCACGTGCGATTTCGGGAATAGTTCCGTGCGGTTCAGACCACAGTTGTAGGGTGCCCCGGTGACCCTGGGCACCTATGTCGCTGTGTTCGCGATCGTTGCGCTGGCCAGCACGCTGCAGTCCTCGGTCGGCATGGGTCAGGGTTTGTTGGCTGCGCCTCTACTGCGACTGATCGAACCCGATTTGTTGCCTGGGCCGTTGGTTGTCGCCGGTCTTCTCACAAGCATCGTGCTGGCGGCACGCAATAGCAGACCGGCTGATGTGCGCGAAGTTGCGCCTGCGATCGTCGGCCGATTCGTTGGTGCAGCGGTGGCAGTAGCGCTGCTTGCCGCACTATCTGAGCGGGGTCTCACGATCACGATCGGCGTGATCGTGCTGAGCCTGGTAGCCGTTCGCCTGAGCGGTGTGCGCATTTCACGTACGCCCACATCGCTGGCCGGAACTGGCATCGTCTCTGGCATCAGCGGAACGATTGCCTCGCTCGGTGGTGCTCCTATGGGGTTGCTCTACGAACAGCACGCACGAGCGCGCGACTTTCGCGGGCCGATGGGCGCGTTCCAGATGCTTGGCGGAACGGCCAGCGTGCTGATGTTGAGCCTGGCCGGCGAAATGGACGCCCGTGCGTGGAAGCTCGCTGGGGTGCTCATCCCGCCGCTCATGCTGGGCTGGATCCTGGCCCGCTGGGTGACACCGATCGTCGACCGCGGCCTGCTCGGTCCGCTGGTATTGGGCGTGTCCTCGCTGTCCGCGCTGGTTCTCATCAGCAGCGAACTGATCTGACGACTGGCTGGGTTGCGAGCTCAGCGACCAAGCGACTCGCGCAGGAAGGCGACCTGTAGCTTCAGCAGGTTCTCAGCCACCGATTCCTGTGGCGTCATATGGCTGACGCCAGACAGTGGCAGCACCTGATGTGGCCGGCCAGCCTCGAGTAGGGCACGTGACAATTTGAAGGTGTGGGCGGCAACGACGTTGTCGTCGGCCAGGCCATGAATGAGCATCAATGGCCGATCGAGCGACCCGGCCAACGGTATGAGGTCCGACTGCTCGTACGCCTCGTGATCGATATCGGGATGGCCGAGATAACGCTCGGTGTAGTGCGTGTCATAGAGCCGCCAATCAGTCACCGGTGCCCCTGCAATTCCGGCATGGAAGACGTCGGGCCGTTTGAGCACGGCGAGCGCCGCGAGATACCCGCCAT
>JBDNHG010000588.1:0-2190 GCA_041688925.1 Acidimicrobiales bacterium
ACTCGGTCGACGACGAGCGAAGGATCGAGGCCAACGGCCTCAAGTTCGACGGGAAGCGACGCCGCGTTGAAGTCGGTGTCAAGCGGAACGATCGCGAGTATCTCAGCGTCGTCAAGGACAGAACGGAGCAATAACGTCCGATCAGCTGCTGCAGGATTCTCTGTGAGGGCCACCGTAACCACAGTGTGCCATCGGCCTGTGGGCAATCGGGTTGACCGAACCAGGTCGAATGGCCTAGTAGGGAATAGCGGCCTGCCGTTCAGCCGGCCAACGGCGTGTCGTTGGCGGGTTCGATTTCGAAGGTGTAACGGCCGCATGGGCCCGCCGTGATGGACCGGTTTTGATACCGGGTGCGACCGGCCCCGCCGCGACGCCCGCGACTGCTTCGAAGCGATCCTGTTCCGTCTGGCGACCGGCTGTTCCTGGGATGTAGCGGGACGGCTCGGCAAAGGATCCGAAACGACGCGCCCTTGTCATAACCGCCATCGTCGGCCCATCGCTCTGGTATCTCGACCGCACCTACGGCCAGTGGTCGATCACCCCCACGGTCGCCGCCACACTCGCTGGCACGACCGTGCTGCTGGTCGCGTTGCCCCGACACCGCATGGACTGAGCAACCGGGCTGGGTCCTTTGTCTCATTCGAGAGATAGGTCGAATCACACGTACCCTGTCGTAGATCGCGCCGCGGCCGACGGGAACGACATGATATCAACCATTCTCACTGCCCAATCCGAGTCGTGTGACGACAGCGTTGTTGCAACCGAGTGTGCTCTGGTGCGCGAAACGCTGGATCGCAGAAACCTGGTGATGCACTTCCAGCCCATTGTCGACGATCAGTCCCGAATCATCGGAGTCGAAGCCCTAGCGCGCCTGCGCATAGGCGTCGACCCTCGCCGTGAGTTGGTTCTACCGTCGCACTTTCTGGAATCGATCACGGGAACCGATTTGATCGTGAGGCTCGATCTTCAGGGCTTCGAATTGATATGTCATGCCGCCTCGCTTCTTGCACGCGACACATCACCAGTTCCTTACATTGCCTGCAACCTCTCGGCGGCCACCCTCGCTATGCCAAATCTGGCCGACATTTTGCTGGATGGGCTCCGACGACATGGAATCGCACCGTCTCAGATATGTATCGAGGTCACCGAGACCGTCGTGTTGGAGGCAGGTTGGCAACAGCTCCGTCTACTCTCCCAAGCTGGTCTCGGCATTGCGCTGGACAATTTCGGATCGGGATCCTGCCCGCTCGACGTGCTGAGAGAGTTACCGCTGTCGTGCGTCAAGATCGACAAATGGTTCACCGCCGCACTCAACGAGTCGGGCCCCCGCTACAACATGGCCTTAGTCGTGCTGGAAATGGCCAAATCGCTCGGAGTGAGCGTGATCGTTGAAGGCACCGAACACTCCGGACAATGGCGATCAGCACGTGCTCACGGAGTAAACATGATGCAAGGGTGGCTCCACTCAAAGGCAATGCCCCTCGACCAACTACTCGTTCTGTTGCGTGATCAGTAACAACGTCGAACGCGAACTCAAACGCGATCGCGCATCGGTGGTCATCCAAGTCCATCGGTGAACTCACCATGGCTCTGCGCCGAGGCAACACGGCTGGGCGACATGGCTGGGCGACCCGAACCGGCGAACGGCCGCCGCTAGCCTCATCGGTACCTCATGAGCATGATCGAGGTGCCGACGGAGTACACCATGGACCCAATCGCCGAGCTACCACCTCGGTTCCTGCACGAGCTCGAAAAGGTCATCGCTGGACAGCGTGATCATCTCGAACTCGTGCTCGCCACGCTGTTGAGCCGAGGCCACGTGCTGCTCGAAGACCGGCCAGGCGTCGGAAAAACGGTGCTGGCACGGGCACTCGGCATCGTGCTCGGCGTGCCATTCGGCCGCATCCAGGGCACACCCGACCTGCTGCCGACCGATGTCACCGGCGTCCACGTGTACCAGCCCAACACCGGTGAATGGCAGTTCCGTGCCGGCCCCGTATTCACCTCGCTGCTGCTGGTCGACGAACTCAACCGGGCGACACCCAAAGCGCAATCGGCGCTGCTCGAGGCAATGGCCGAAGACCAGGTCACCATCGATGGCCACACCTATAGCGTCGGGTCGCCGTTCATGGTGATCGCCACCCAGAACCCCCGCGGCGAAGTCGGCACCCACGCACTGGGCCACGCCCA
>JBDNHG010000589.1:0-3757 GCA_041688925.1 Acidimicrobiales bacterium
AATCAGACACAACTCGTGCTCACCGACAGCGTCGACTCGACCCAGTTGCTCGACACCGCCGATGGCAGCATCCAGCAACTTTCCGACGTGGTGACCGGCGACAGACCGGTGCTGCTCTGGTACTGGGCCCCTCATTGACCGACGTGCCGGGCCCATGCGGCCGACGTAGAGCAGTTTGCTCTCGCCCACAAAGAAATCTTGCAAATAGTGGGCGTTGGCTCACAAGACGACTTCGAATCCAGCCAGGACTTCCTCGACGACACGGGCCTTGGCGACTCTGAGGCACTCACCATGTTGTGGGAAGGCTCGGGCAACATCTGGGGCCTCAACAATGTGAGGACCAACTCGTCGATGCAACTCTTCACCCATGACCTGAGTCAGGCATCGGGCATCATCTTCTTCAACAATGATGGCCGTGGCGTCGTGCTCAATGCAGCGGTGCAAGAGCCGTGGGCGCCGGCCGGTGCCCCCTATCTGCTGGGCAACTGACCTAGGCCACGCCCTGAACCAGATCAACCCGCCGGGAGAGCTTCCGCCTAGCACTCCCGGCGGGTTCGGTTTTCCTGTCAGTTCGGTGACAGCGCTTCGAGGACATTCCAGTCGATCGCTCCCCGCTCGCCCGTGGGATGCACGGGCTGGATGCAGACATGGGTTGCTCCGGCCGCATAGTGCGCATCGACTCGAGCCTGAAGTGCGTCGGCATCACCCCACGCGAACACCGCGTCGACGAACGCGGGGTCATTGCCCGCGATCTGTGCTTCGGTGAAACCCAGCCGCTTCCAGCTGTTGCGATAGTTCGGAAGCCGACTGTAGATCGCCAGCTGCTCGGCGCCTTTGGCCCGTCCGATTTCGGGATCGGTGGTCAGGCATACCTTTTGTTCAACACACAGCAACGAGTCGGGCCCAAGAATCTCGGCTGCCAGTGCAGTGTGTTCGGGTGTAGTCCAGTAGGGATGGGCTCCTGCTGTTGCAGTGCGGGCCAGTTCGAGCATCTTGGGCCCGAGCGCAGCGATGACCACGGGGGGCATGTCGGTCTGCGGGCCGCGCCAGCCCGCCTTGGCCATGGTCTCGAGGTAGCTCGTCATGGTGGCGAGCGGTTTGCCGAACGGGATGCCCTGCACACCTTCGACTGACGGCTGGTGGCTGACGCCGATGCCGAGCAAGAAACGGTCGCCCGACAACTCGGCCAGGCTGAGGGCTCCCTGCACCATGGCGTTTGGATGACGTACCCAGATATTGGCGATGCCGGTGGCGACGATCAGGTTCTCGGTCGCATTCAGCAGGGTCGCGCAGTTGACGAATGGGTCACGTCCGATTGCATCGGGCACCCACAACGCTGAATACCCGAGAGACTCGATGCGAGCCGCAAATTCGCCCGATTCCCCCGAGCTCATTCCGTCGGTGAAGTGCCAGACGCCGGTTGTTGCAAGCAGGTTCATGTCCACGCGCCGAATCTACAACGGACCAGTACCCGGAGGTGCAGCGGACCGGAACGAATCGATTGTTCGTCAGCAGTCTTTTGGTTCCTACTCGTTTCTTTGTTTGCACGAGGTGGTTGGTGCAGTTGTGTTGTTCCCGGGGGAGTCCGCAGGTGAGGTCTGGTTGGCGCGGCTGTGGCTGTCGTAGGCGCCCGTTAGGCTCGGAGCCAATGGCCTACGAAGCGTTGTATCGGCGCTACCGACCGTCTCGATTCCAAGACGCCTTCTTCGGGCAAGACCATGTCGTCGCGGCCCTGCGCAACGCAATCGAGGGTGACCGGGTCGGGCATGCGTACTTGTTCAGTGGCCCTCGCGGCACCGGAAAGACCACCTCGGCCCGCATCCTGGCCAAGGCGCTCAACTGCACGAACCTCCAGGGCGGCGAGCCGTGCAACGAGTGCGACTCTTGCCTCGAATTCCAATCGTCTGGTGGCAGCTACAACCTGCACGAACTCGATGCCGCATCGAATAACGGCGTCGATGCCATGCGTGATCTCATTGGCAAGGTTGCGCTCGGGTCACCTGGACGCACCAAGGTGTACATCCTCGACGAAGTTCACATGTTGTCGTCGGGCGCCGAGAATGCACTGCTGAAGACGCTCGAAGAACCGCCGCCACACGTGGTGTTCGTGTTGTGCACGACCGAACCCAACAAGGTCGTGCCGACCATTCGTAGCCGCACGCAGCATCTCGAGTTCTCGCTGCTGTCTGCCGATCAGGTCGGCGAACTGATCGACTACGTCATCGGCGACGCTGGCATCGAAATCACCGCCGAAGACCGCCAGTACGTGATTCGTGCCGGTGGCGGGTCGGCTCGTGACACCCTCTCGGCACTTGATCAGGTCGTCGCCGCGGGCGGTGCTCCTCAGGGCGGCGAGCACCTCGAAGCACTCTTCCAGTCGCTCATCGACCGCGATGCGTCGGCCGCGCTCGCAGCGATTGACGGGGCACTGCAGGCCGGACGTGATGCTGCCACCATCGGCACCGCGCTGCTGCATGAACTGCGGACCGTGTTCCTCGCCGCCATGCGCTCAGACGTCAGCCACTTGCCCGAGGCCGAACGCGAGCGGGCGATCACCCGCGCTGCATCGATGCCTCCAGCGCGGGTAACTCGCGCCATCGAGGCAATCGGCACCACGATCATCGAAATGCGCCAGGCGCCCGATCCGCGCGTCGACCTCGAGGTTGCCATCATGCGGTTGACGCGTGCTGACCTCGACACCGATGCGGCAGCGATGCTCGAGCGACTCGAGGCGATCGAGTCGCAACTGAGCGGAGGCGCCCCCATCGTGGCGCCCCAACCGTCCGCTCCCGCCCCATCGATACCAGAGGTTGGCCACGCCGGCGCCGATCCCGGTCCAACGTCACAGCCTGCTGGCGAACCGCCGCCCTCGGCGCCACCGGTCAACGTTCCTCAGGCGGCTGCACCACCGTCCGCTGCGCCCCAGCCGACACCACCCCAGCCAGCTGTACAACACGCCCCGGCCGAGACGCCGACTGCGCCTCAGGGCGCCGGCCGCCGCGCAGCTGCAATTGCACGAGCCGAACTCACCAAACAAGGAAGCGGCCGGGCGCCAGCCAAATCTGCACCCGCCGAAGGCCATGTGGCCTCTGGCGATGCACCCCCGGCGGCAGGAGGCGGCAAAACACTCGCCGATGTGCGACGAGAGCGCCAAGCAGCCGCGCAATCGGGCGAGGCGGTCGGCGATGTCGAGGCCACAGCCGCCGAACGACGAGAACGTCAAGCCGCAGCCCAAGCGGCCGGACAGGCACGCCCTCCCGTCGACGAACCTGTAGCTGCGCCGGTCGAGGCCACGCAGGCAGCTCCGGCTCACGAGCCTGTGGTTGCGCCGGTCGAGGCCACGCAGGGCGATGCAGCCCCGGTTCACGAGCCTGTAGCCACGGCGCCGGCGTCAGGTGGTGCGCTGCCAAGTCTCGATGAAGTCCAGACTGTGTGGCAGGCGATGCTTGAGACGATGTCGGGCCGAGTTCGGTCGCGGTTCAGCGCCGGCCACTTCGTCGAATCAACGGCTGACAGTCTCATGTTTGGTCTGCCGAACCCGATGCATCGCGACCGATGCGAAGAGGCCCGCTCCGAAGTCGACCAAGCGCTGGCAGCACACTTCGCACGACCGATTCCGCTGAGCCTCGTCGTCGACGTCGACGAGTCTGAACCCGACTTCTTCAACACGCCACCAAGTGGCGGAGCCGGCGCGGTCGACGTGGCCGAAGCCGACGTTCACGAAGAAGACACGGTCGACGTGCACGATCTCGTCGAT
>JBDNHG010000590.1:0-2684 GCA_041688925.1 Acidimicrobiales bacterium
CGCCTCAACACAGGCCAACGCTGGGTCACCCTCGCAGGATTGAGCCAGCCACCAAGCACGAACCGCCAACATGGCCGCGGCACGCCAACCCCGACCGCGACACCCGAACCGGATGAAACCAATTCAGACCCACGGTCCTAGTGGCAGCAGTCCGGTAGCTGGCAGCCAGCACTAGCGAGGCGCTGGCTGGTGGCCGCCACGCCGATGTCACAGCAAATTCGTACATAGGGGCATGCGATACACAGCGTTGGCAGCCATCGCGACTCTCACGGTTCTTGCCCTTGCGGCATGCGGCGGAGCGTCGCGCAGTGAGCAGGCGTTGGTCGCTGTGGCGCTCAACACCAGCGACAGACTCGACGCTCTTGAGGATGTCGAGGCAATCGCGACTGAGATTTGCACCATCGATGACGACGCTGACGTGGAGTCATCTGTGGTATTCGAGACAGCCGAGGATGCTGCTATTGCCAGTGTCTTCTGTCCCGATATTGCCGCCGACGCTGTGACACGCAACGACGCCTATCTCGCCGACCTCGAGTCCGCTGGTATTCGCTCCGGCTTTCCAGCGGATCGGGCGGCGGTTGTGGCCGCTGAGCGCACGTGCGAGCAATTGGACGACGGCGCCGAGGCGCAAGGCTCGGAAGCACAACAGATTGCAGTCGACTGGTTCTGTCCCGACTACTCGGATGCATTCGCCGTACTTGAGGTCACCTCTGTCAGCGGGTCGTTCACCCTAATCGACGCCGACGAGAGGTTCTCGGCAGGGTGCAGCGGCGATGGCGGCTATAGCGACTTGAACGGGTCAACCGCAGTCATCATTCGAGATCGCGACGGCACCGAGTTGGGGCGAACCGATCTCGGCAGCGGCCGTGGCACGATTGGCGAATGCACCTTCAACTTCATCGTGCGTGATATCTCCGAAGGCGCTCCCGGCGACGTCTATGTACTCGAGGTCGGGGATCGCGGGGAGATCTCCTACAGCTTTCTCGAGCTTCAAATTCCCGGCGCCGTAGCTCTTAGCATCGGCGGGTGACATCGGGAAACGCTTGGAAGCAGGTGAGGGTACCTCGCCGCTCGACGCCGATTGACCGCCACATGATGTCCACTTCGGAGCCGGCGAAGACTCGCAGAACGACCCGGGACGGCTTGCGATCTCCTTCATCAGCCGTGCTCGTCATTCGGGTCAAAGAGGTGGCTGGCTCCCGGCTCGATGTCGGCGTGACCGTGTAATCCGCAGCAAGTACGATGCCAAACCATGGGACAATTCGCAGCTACTGCCCCGGCTGATGACGGCACCGACAGCGCGCTGTTGCAGCTATCTCTTGATTACCAGCTCGTAGGGCTAGCGACACGGTTCACAATTCCGGTGACAGTACGCGAGCGCGCCCAACTCGAAGCCGAAAGCAGAGTGATGCTCGTCGGCGATGCAGTCGAACCCGTCGAGGCGGTTGTTCGAGCCAACTGCGGTGACCTCGAGGCCGACGTCGAGATCATCGGCACAGCTGACGGCACCGCCTTGTCGACTATGCGTTGACCGAATTTTGAATTGACTCTCGAAGAATCTCGATTGCCCGCTCGCCCAGAATCGTTCCCGGGTCCTTCGCGGCATCGCGCTCCGAAGCACGCTTGGGCATCAGCGCACGTTCCATCTCCTCGTATGAGCGGAACACTCGTGGCTCGGAAGGTGTGGTTGTCATTGCTGCGGCTCCCCTCGTGCATCGAGACCGTAGCGGAAATAGTTGGCGAAAAAGTGGTGGTTCAGCGAGGGATCGAAGTAGTGCTTCCGCTGCATCCACACGAGACCATCGCCTTTCGATATGACGACGACGTCGATTGGGCCACCTCGCTCGCCTTCGTTCAGCAGCGAGTCTCTGACGCGGTTGCTTTATGGTACCGTTATTAGTACCATCGAGTGCGTGGCCAAGGTCGACAAAACCCTGGTCGCAATGCGCAACGCACCACAGAACACGTCCTACAACGACCTTCTCGCCGTATGCATCCACTTCTTCGGGCAGCCCCGCCAGAGTGGTACATCGCACGCGGTCTTCAAGACGCCGTGGCCCGGCGATCCACGGGTGAACATCCAAAGGTCGAGAGGCGGCGGGGCGAAGCCCTATCAAGTCCGACAAGTGCTGAAGGCAATCAAAAAGGTGAACCAGGAGCAGAAGTGATCGACACCAAACATTATGCCTATCGAGTCCTATGGTCGCTTGAGGATGGCGAGTACGTCGCCACTGTCGCCGAGTTCCCATCACTGTCATGGCTTCACGCGGACCAGACCAAGGCTCTCCAGGGCCTGGTCGATCTCGTCGCCGATTTGGTCGCTGACTTGGAGGCGAACGGCGAGCCGATCCCGCAGCCGATCAGCGAGCGTCGATTCTCCGGAAAGTTCAACGTCCGGGTTCCCGAGTCTCTCCACCGTGAGTTAGCTCTCGTCGCCGCCGAGGAGCGGATCAGCCTGAACCGGCTCGTCAGCGACCGCCTCTCCCGCAGCTGAGCCCACCCCGGCGCGGCGCCAGTCAGGTGATCGCGTGAGTTGGGATCAGCACTGCGTCGCGGCACGCCGCGCCCGACGTGCAACGAGGTGAAGTCCTCGCCGCGCCAATCCCGCCCAACCCGCCGTGTCACAGCTGCTCCATACATAAGACGGTGCAGATTCTCGACGATCGTCTCATCTTCAGTCCTTC
>JBDNHG010000591.1:0-4462 GCA_041688925.1 Acidimicrobiales bacterium
GCTGCAATCGCAGCCTCACCGACCAGACGCTCTTGCTAACTCGGTGCGGTGAATACGGGTTTGGTGAAGTCTTGGCCGGCAGCGATCTCGGGTGGTGGTGCAATCCCGAAATGGCGAACGGCGTAGGACGCGATCTCAGCAAAGACCGGCGCGGCGACATCGCCTCCGTAGATCGACGCCGTCGGCTGATCGATCGTCACGAGAATCGAGAGTTCTGGTTCGTCAGCAGGCAGGAAGCCGGCAAAGCTGGCGATGTAGCGGAAGTTGCCAGCGCCATCCTGGTAACCCTGACCGTTGTCGAGAGGCTTGCGGGCGGTGCCGGTCTTGCCGGCGACGCGGTAGCCATCGACCTGGGCGTTGACACCGGTGCCGACCGCGACGGCGCGCTCGAGCATGACGCCTATCTGACCGGCGGCATCGGAGGAGATCACCTGTCGCTGCGCTGCGACGGGCGGCACCTCGTGGGTGCCGTCAGAGCGCACGACTTCGCGGAGGATTTGCAGCGGCATGTAGATGCCGTCGTTGGCGATGGTGTTGTACGCGGCGAGCATCTGCGCCGGCGTGACCGAGATTCCGCCGCCGATTGCGGTTGTCGCCGTGGCGAGTCCACCCCAGCTGCCGGGCGGAATCATCAGGCCGGCTGTCTCACCGGGGAAGCCGAGGTTGGCGGGCGCCCCAAAACCGAAATCGCGCAGGTAGCCGTCGAGCCGGTCACCACCGAGTTGCTCGGCCCACTGCACGGTGCCGACGTTCGACGAGTTGGTGATGATGTCCGATACCGACATTTCATAGGTTGGGTGTGGAGACGAGTCGTGGAATTGGTAATCCCACAGTCTGTAAGTATCGGGCACCACGGAAACGGAACTGCTGTCGGCAATTCCGGCATCGATGATCGAGCCGAAGGTCATGGCTTTCATGACCGAACCCGGTTCGTAAGACCATGACGTCGCCATATTCAACGAGGTGCTGACGACCTCGCCATCCTCATTGCGCACCACACTCGCCATCGCCAATATCTCACCGGTCACTGGTTCTGACACCAGCACGACGCCGCCTTTACCGCCCATTTCGGTGACTTGATCGATGAGCACTCGTTCGACCTCGAACTGCAACGATCGGTCGATGGTGAGCACGACATCGGCGCCGGGAACCGGTTGACGGCTGACCTCGCGTTGGCCTGGAATTGTTGGACCGCCGCGCCCGATCTCGAGCGAGAGTTCGCCGGGCTGGCCCTGGAGGACGTCGTTGTAGATCATCTCGATACCGCTCAGCCCCTGGCTGTCGATATCGACGTTCCCGATCACCGACCGAGCAAGCGCGTCGCCGGATGGTCGGAAACGATCGGGTTCTGACTCCGTGAACACGCCGGGGATGTCGAGTGCCAAGATTTCGGCCGCTTTGGCATCTGACGTCTGACGGGCAAGCCAAATAAAACGTCCCGAGCCGCCGAGCAACGCTCGAACGTCTTCGACGTCCATATTGAGCACTGGTGCGAGGCGCACTGCGTCGCCGATGGGGTCCTCGACGTACTTCGGGTCGATGAAGAACGATGTGCTGGGCAACGATGTGGCCAACGAGTTGCCATTGCGATCAAGGATGTCACCGCGTCCGCCTGCGAGTTGCACCGTGCGGAATCGCTGCGATCGGCCGATCTCGACGTACTCGTCGGCGTTGCGCAACTGGAGCTCGACCAGGCGATAGGTCAACCCGCCGGCCATGAGTGTCATGACGAGCATTACGCCCAACATGCGCCGCCGCGGATGGATGGCGGCGGCGGCCTGCTTTGACTTTGCCGGTCGCTGCCCACTCATGTGGCGCTTGGTCGACGTCGTGTGTCGAGGCGCGTTCGTTTTTTTTGGGGCGCGGCGAGCCGGCGCCGATCGTGCGGGGCGCGCTGTTTGTGGCTGACGCGTACGTGTCGTCACTCGTTGTCTCGCAGTTGGTTGGCGGCAATGCTCAGCGTTCGATTGTCGACGGCCTCGCCAGGTGCTGTGAGGTACGCAATCGAGGGCGCCTCGATCATCCCGAGATCTCGTGCTTCGACGACGATTCGGGCTGGCGCTTCGAGTTCGGCGAGTTCTGATCGCATTGCTTCGGTATCGGTCGCTACTCGAGCGATCTGGGCACGCTGAGAATCCAGATCGCGTTGGTTCTCGATGATGGTGGCGTGCAGCACGAGGGCGCCGACCAGACCAACGATCAGCGTCACCAGCACTGTTGTCCCCAAAAAGCGGGCAACCCGGGTCGCCGTGTCGAGGCGACCTTCGACAACGCCGAACTCTCGCGTCGAGCGCCGTGGCTCGACCCGCTCGTGGGGGCGTTGTTCTGTTTTCAGCGCCGCGAGTTGCGACGTCACATCTTCGCGCGCCATCTCAGATCCGTTCAAAGCATCGGAGTAGCGCACTTGAGCTGCGGGGGTTTCGTTCTTGTTCCTGGCTTGACGCTCTGCGAAGTTTCGGAGGCAGTGGTCGAACCTTTCGGTCGGCACCACATCCGCATGGCAACCGGGGCGGGCATTCACAGCCACCGGTTTCGGCCAGCGATATCGCGTGTTTGACCAAGCGGTCCTCGCCCGAGTGATAGGACAACACCGCGCCACGTCCATCGACTTCGAGGAGATCGATGGCAGCAGCTATCGCTGTTGGAATCTGCGTCAGTTCATCGTTCACCGCGATCCGCAGTGCCTGAAATGTTCGTTTCGCTGGGTGGCCGCCGGTGCGGCGAGTCGCCGCGGGAATTGCGTCGGTGACGATCTGTGCGAGTTCGGCGGTGGTCTCGATCGGCCGGTTCTCGATCAGTCGCGCCGCTATTCGTGAGGCGAAACGCTCGTCGGCACCGTCGCGGAGCAGGCGTGTCAGGTCGGGGTGTGACCAGCTGTTCACGATCTCGGCAGCGGTGAGCCCGTCATCACGATTCATGCGCATGTCGAGCGGCGCGTCGTAGCGATAGCTGAATCCTCGGTCGCCGTCGTCGAACTGGGGTGAGCTGACGCCCAGGTCGAAGAGCACGCCGGTCACCGGGTCGGTCGGCTGGCACGCTGCGACCAGATCGGCGATCGCGTCGAACCGGCCGGCGGCGATGATGGCGCGGTCGCCGAATCGGGCAAGCCGCTCAGTAGCTGCGGCCTGTGCGATTGGATCGCGATCGATGCCAATCAGGGTCATGTCGTCGCGCTGTTCGAGCAGGGCGGTGGCGTGTCCTGCTCCCCCGAGGGTCGCATCGACATAAACACCGGTCGGCACTTGGCCTAAAACGTCAACGATTTCGGCCAGCATGACTGGCTCGTGTTCAAACATCACGCCGAGTCGCAATCTGCCGTGACGTCCGCAGCCGGGTAATTGCGAGAAAACCACAGAACGCCCCGAGCGAAGCGAAGGCGTGAGCGAAGCGAAGGCGTGAGCGCGAGGAAACCAGCGAAGGCGTCCGTGCGAGTACACCCGCAGAACTCCGTTCGCGGAGCGAAGGCGTGAGTGCGAAGAATACAGAAGAAACGGCGGCCCATCGGCCGTTCCTCGAAGAACTGGCGTCTTCCCGGATTTGTCCCCGGGACAGACTCGATGGCAAGCGGGCGGAGTAGGGGCTCTCCATCGTGTCCTTCGAGGAACGACCCATGGGCCGAGGTCCTCTGTATTGCTTCGCAATCGCTGCGTCGACTTCTGGGGAAGTCTTTGGCAGCTCTGCGGCTCTGGTCCACGCAATCGCTGCGTCGACTTCTGGGGAAGTCTTTGGCAGCTCTGCGGACTTTTGGTGTGAGTTGTTAGTGGCTCCTCGTGAGAAGGCGGGTACGAAGGTGGGTGTTGCGCTGTTCCGCAGAGCGGTTGGAGCGAAACGGATATGTGCGTGCGAGTGACACCGCATTACAGGAGGTCCGAGATGTCGATGAGGTCCTCGAGTGCCGATTCGGGGCTGTGAACATCGGCGGGGAATACAGCGATGTGGTTGGCGGCGCCGATGAGCGTGGCGTCCTTGTCGATGTTTGCGAAGTCACGCAGGTGTTCGGGCAAATTGATTCGCCCTTGGGAATCGATCGACGATTGGGCGACTGCGGCCATGAAGTTCGTGAGCTGGCGCTGCGAGAAGCGACCTTGGCGTTTTGCCTCTTGCAGCCGGGCGACCATGAGTTTAAATTCGTCGGCCGGGTACACAGTGAGGCACTTTTGGCTGGTTTCGGCAGCGATGTAGCACACCCGGTCTTCGCCGAATCCGTCGCGGAAGACAGCAGGCAAAGCGACGCGTCCCTTGGCGTCAATGCGGTGCTGATATGCGCCGAAAAATTCCACGAAAAGTCCGAAGGTTCCATCCCAGAGTGAGTCCCAGTGACTCCAAGGCGGCCCTGCTTTTCGTGGTCCTTGAAAACCATGGTGGTCCCCTGTTCCCCGGTGGCAGTCCGCTTACTCAACACGGGCCACAGTAACCACACGAGCCCCACCCGTCAACACCTTTCCCCCACTTCTCCCCACCC
>JBDNHG010000592.1:0-5500 GCA_041688925.1 Acidimicrobiales bacterium
ACCCGGGGTCGGAGGAGGTAGCGAAGCGGTCTGGGACCGCCGAGGTGACAACTCGAAAACAGCGTTTTTCGCCCTGCGAAAAAGGCGGGCTACCCGGCTACCCGAGCCAGGCGTTGAAGACGGGTGGACGCTTTTCGAGGAAGGACTGGCCGCCTTCTTTGGCATCTGGATGGTGATCGGTGATGGCGGTTTTGGCTGCGATCTCGTCGAGTGACTGTGCGAAGGTGAGTTCGGCGGCCTGGTAGATCGAGCGCTTGAGCATGCGCATCGCTAGCTGTGGGCCATTGGCGAGTTCGGAGGCCATTTCGTGCGCCCTCGTCATGAGTTCGGCGTCATCGGTGACTTCGTGCACCAGACCGAGCCCGTGTGCATCGTCCGCGCTGACGATGCGCTTGTTCATCAGGAAGTCCATTGTCTTGGCCACGCCCATGTGCTGTACGAGCAGCCATTGTCCGCCCTCGTCAGGCAGCAGGCCGAAGCGCAAGGTGGCGCTGCCGAGTTTGGCCGAGCGTGCGGCGATGCGGAAGTCGCACGCCAGCGCCATCGAGAAACCGGTCTGGATGGCAAAGCCATTGACCGCCGCAATGGTGATCTTGTCGAGATTGCGCACGGCGACGTTGACGGCTTGCGAGATAGAGCGCAGCGCGTTGTAGGTGCCGATCGGGTTGTGGTGTCCGCCCGGGATTTGGTCCATGACTGCCTCGTCGGCGTTGTGGTCGGTGTAGTTCTTCAGGTCGTCACCTGCCCAGAATGCAGACCCTTGACCGGTGAACACGATGACTCGCACGTTGTCATCCATCTGCACCTGGGTAAGGAGTTCGACAAGGTCGCGTTTCATCGGCACGGTCGATGCGTTGTATGCGTCGGGCCGGTTGAAGGTGACGGTCAACACGCCTGGGTCTTCGAGCGCAAGCTCGAATCCTGAATGGGTGCGGTCTTGGTAGCTCGACGGGCTGCTCATGGTGATGTCCTCGGTTGGCGGTTCGGGCCTGGCCCGACGCTAGTGCCGCACCGTTGCCAGCCCTAACGTGTCGGTGCGTGAAACCAAGCTGGCAGTCAGATTGGTAGCCAGGGGGACGTTCAGCCGACAGAGGCTGCGGCGGCGGTGATGGCGTCTTTGGTGGTGCCGACAATCGTCTCGATGTGGTCTTCGGTGATCGTGTACGGCGGCCCGATGAGCAGGCCATCGTCGACGGGGCCTGATCCGCAGGGATAGACCCAGACGCCTCGTTCGACGGCTTCCATGGCGACTCGTTGGGCGAACTCGACTGGGCGGGCGAAGCTCTCGCCCGAATCGCGGTCTTTGACGAGTTCGATGCCTTGCATCAGTCCGAGGCCACGAATGTCGGCAACGTTCGGATGGTCGCCGAGTTCTTCTTCGAGCCGGCGACGCAGGCGTTCGCCCATACGGGCGGCTCGATCGACCAGCCCCTCCTTGCGCATGATCTTCAGCACCTCGACACTGATCGCGCAGCCCATGTCGGCCCCGCTGAACGTGAAGTACATGAGCCCGTTGCCAGCTGCCGCAATCGGGTCGACGATGTCGCGTGTCGTGTACATGCCGCCCATGGGGGCATACCCGCCCGACAGGCCTTTGCCGCCAACGATGATGTCGGGTGTGATGTCGAAGTGTTCATGGCCCCAGGTGCGCCCGGTGCGTCCGAGGCCGGTCATGACTTCGTCGACGATCAGCAGCACGCCGTTGGCGCGGCAGGCCTCTTCGACCGCGTTCCAGTAACCCGGCGGTGGGACCTTGGCTGCGCCCGACGCGCCGCTGATTGGTTCGCCGATGAATGCCGACACCGTGTTCGGGTCTTCGCGTTCGATGACCTTGGCCAGTGACTCGGCGTCGAGCCAATCGCTCTTGGGGTGCTCGTTGAGTATTGGACCGAGGCCGGAGCGCCGCCGGTAGTGGTTGCCAACGCTCAGACCCGACAACGTCGACCCGTGATAGGACACGTCGCGGCCGATCACTTTCCACCGGTCGGTGTCGCCCTTCGACACGTGGTGGGTGCGAGCGAGACGCACCGCAGCATCGACCGACTCGCTGCCCCCGCAAAAGAATGAGGCCTGGGTGAAGCCGTTGGGCAGCCAGTGCTCAACCAGCTCTTCGATGAGGGCGACGCGGTGTTCGGTTGCCCACAGCGGCACGACGTAATCGACCTGTCCAAGAGCTGCGGCTGCGGCGGCTACTACCTCGGGGCGTCCGTGCCCGATATTCGGCACGATCGCGCCGCCACCGGCATCAAGAATGCGATGACCCGTGTCGCTGATCAACCAGACGTCTTCGGTTCGTTCGATGACGAGAGGCGGTGCGTCCTGAGGGACGAACGGAAACTGGGCTGCGCGTTGTGCGTCCATTCTGAGATCTTGGCAGATCACGACGCTCGCCGTTTCGGATCGAACACCCCTTGTCACGTAGCGTCATAGCAATGATTGAGTTCCCCCGCACGCTCGTACCGGTCGCCGGACCGTTCCTACCGGCCAGGATCTTCGGCGCCGCCGAAGGCATGGGCGTCTATGGCGCTGCTACTCGGGCTCTGGTGGCCGACGGTTTCTTGCAACCCGACTTGACCACAGGCATGACCTTGGCGCTACTCGCTCGCCAGCCACGCAAGCCGCGTAGCGATGGTGAAGAAAAGGTGAGTGGCATTGCGGGCGGCGTATGGGTGCGTGAGCAGTTCACCATCCACCGTCCGATTGCGCACGATGATGCGTGGATGGTCGAGGGTGAAGCAACCGGCCGCTACGTCAAGAAGGGGCGCTCGTACTCGACGACTTCATCGCGTTCCTACGCTGCATCGGGCGACCAGTTCGCCACCAACCTGACGACGGCGCTGTTCAGCTACAAAGCGAACCCCGATATTGCCGACTCGGTCGAGGGCTTACCGCTCGCCGATACACTGGCGCCGCTGCCTGACTGGGATGCCGCATCGGCCAATCCTCATCTCGGCGCACTCCAAGAGCTTGCAGTCGGTGCACGTTTCGGCGGTGACCCGGTGCTGGTGTCGCTGGCGATGATGGCGGCCCCCGACACAGACAGTCCAGATAATCCAATCCATTCCGATCCCGAGCAGGCAAAGCAGGCCGGACTCGCCAGGCCTATTGCCGGCGGATCGCACGTGTTGGCTTTCGTGCTCGAGCCGATCATCGCAGAGCTCGGTCAGCACGTCTTGTTACACGGCGCCCATTTCGATGTCAGATGGAAGGCGCCAACCGAAAGCGACGTCGGCATCGTGCCGGTAGCGACCGTCACCGATAGCCAGCCCGATCGCGTGGTCATCGATTTCGCCGCCGAACTCGAGTCTGGCCCGACTGCAATGGTCGGCACGCTGACGATTCCAATCTCATGACTACCTCACTCAAAGGAATCCGGGTACTTGACCTGAGCGACCGATCTGCCGCACTGGCCGGACGGATTCTCGCCGACCTTGGTGCGGAGGTGATTCTCGTCGAGCCGTCAACCGGCAACACGATCCGCCACCTGTTGCCGAAGCTCGCCGATGTGGCTCCGATCGAGGGCTCATTCGCCCACCAGTACTACTCGGCCAACAAGCGCTCGGTGGTACTCGACCTGGCTGATGATCAGCAGCGTTTCCTTGATCTCGTCGCCTCGGCCGACGTTGTCATCGACACCGAACGACCCGGTCGGCTCGAAGATCTGGGCCTTGGCCATGACGCGCTGCGTTCGGTCAATGCCGGGCTGATCCAGTGTTCGGTTACGCCGTTTGGGCTACACGGCGAGTGGCGAGATCGCAAGGCGACCGACATCGTTGCTGGCGCGGCCGGTGGGCTCATCTGGCTGTCAGGCGAACCGCGTGGGGTTCCCGTGCAAGGTGGCGCCGATGTCACCTTCGCAATGGCGGGCTTGATCGCAGCGTCAGCCGTGTCGATTGCGCTACATCAACGGGCGCACAGCGGCGGTGGCAGCGGCGCTCACATCGATGTTTCGTTGCAAGAGGCTGCTGCGACTGCGGCCATGCAGACCGCTACTCCCAGCCAGTTCACCTGGTTCAACCGCATACCTCGACGGCCAGGATTGTCGGCTGCGCTGCGCTGCGCTGACGGCGGGTATGTCGGGCACATGGTGCGGCCCGATCGCTTCCAGAAGTTCCTGGACTGGGCCGATCGTGAAGGCGTCGATCATGGCATGACGATTTCTGACTGGCGGATGAGCCGCCTCGACGCACCCCGCAAGGGCAACCCCGTGGCATCAGCGACATTGGCGCTTGCGGCCAAATTGACTCGTGACGAATTCTTCGCCGGAGCACTCGAGGCCGACCTGATCTGCCTGCCGGTCTTGTCGTTCGATGATCATGAACGCACCGAGCAGTACATCCTCAATGAACAATTTCTAACGGTCGATCATTCGGCAATCGAGCGCGAGCTCGGCTTCGTCAGGTCGCCGATCGACGGCATGGCCCAGCCCATCGAGTTGCTTCCGGCGCCATTGCTTGGCGCTGACCAGGCACTGCTCGACGACCTTGCGCCGGCTGTGGTGCAACCAATGGTTGATGCTTCGTCGCCCGATCCCGCCCGAGCACTCGAGGGCGTTCGCGTCGTCGACTTCGGCTGGGTGCTGGCGGCTCCGATCGGCACCCGATTGTTGACGAGTTTTGGCGCCGAAGTCATTCGCGTCGAATCGGCGAAACGACCCGATTCGATGCGCAGCCAGCTCGGTCCCGATGGCAAGCCCGACGCCGATATGGGCGGCCTGTTCAATGTCGTGAACGCCGGCAAGAAGTCGCTGGCTGTCGATCTCACCGCCGACGACGGAATGGCGCTCGTCAAAGACCTCATTGCGTCTGCAGATGTCGTGGTGAACAACTTCCGTCCCGGCGCAATGGAACGTATGGGATTCGGTTTCGACGTGCTGAGCGCGATCAAGCCCGAGATCATCTCGTTGAACCTCCCCGGCGCACATCGTGACGGACCATGGGCGGTGCGTCCGAGCATGGGCAACATCTTGATGGCCGCATCGGGATTCAACATGTTGACCGGCTTCGAGGGTGAGCGTCCTCGTGGCATTGGCATCGCCTATCCCGACTTCACCGGACCGCATCTGTTGACCTCGGCCATCCTTGCCTCGCTGCGCGAACGTGAGACGTCGGGCACTGCTCAAGAGCTGCATCTCACTCAATTGAGCGGCATGATCTCGTTGCTGGGCGCTGAATGGATGCAGTACAAGGCAACCGGCGTGCAACCACCACGACGGGCGAACCGTGACCCGAACCTTTGCCCGCACGGCATTTTCCCTGCGCTTGGCTCTGAACACAGCGAGGACGAATGGGTCGCCCTCGCCGTCGACGGCGACACCGAATGGGCCGCGTTGTGTGGAGTGCTCGATCGAGCCGATCTCGTCAGCGATCCCAGGTTCGCCACGCACGGCGATCGGAAGCACAACGAAGATGAACTCGACGAGATCGTGCGAGCGTGGACCGCGACCCGTGACAAGTGGACCATGTCTGATCAGCTTCAGGCTGTCGGCGTGGCGGCCGCA
>JBDNHG010000593.1:0-2246 GCA_041688925.1 Acidimicrobiales bacterium
GCGGCCGGTGTCGACGTCAATCAGAAACATGCGGAACATACCAACCGGCGTCATACGCGGGTGGTAACAGAAGCGAGGCACATAGACACCGGCGTCTTCGCAGGCGTCGATCAGGTTGCGTCCGGGAGCGGCATAGAAGATCTCGCCGTTGACAGTAATTGGAACACCAGGAGGTGGCGCTGGTGCTTCGACCTCGGCTGTCTCGTCGGTTTCGATCTCGTTGGTCACGGTCTTATCAACGCTGCTAGTCATGCGGAACCCACCGGAATCACTCGGCGATCGGACAGTTTGATGTAGTCCTCGAACTCGTCGCGGAACCGAACGATCGACGAAGCGATCGGCGAAACAGCGGACGGGCCGAGCGGGCAAATCGTGGTCTGGCGAGGCGGCCACAACATCCCAGGGCTGATGCTCTCACACACTTCGGTAAGCAGCGACAGGTCACTGGGGCGGCCGTGGCCGGCCATGATGCGGGCGAGGATTCGCTCGAGCCAGGTCGTGCCTTCGCGGCACGGGGTGCACTTGCCGCAGCTCTCGCGGGCGAAGAATCGCACCAGGTTGTGGCATGCCTTGACCATGTCGGTGTCTTCGTCCATCACTACGATCGCACCCGAACCAAGCATGGATCCGGCCTTGTCGATCGTGACCTTTTCGAGCGGCAGATCGAGGTGTTCTTCGTAGAACCAGATCGCAGATGCGCCGCCAGGGATGAAGGCTTTGATTGCCTTGCCGTCGCGGACACCACCGGCATAGTCGCTGCCTTCGATGAGGTCGCGGAACGTGGTGGTGCCGAACTCGACTTCGAACACGCCAGGTTTGTTGACGTGACCCGACACCGCGAAGACTCGGGTTCCCTTTGAGTTCTCGGCGCCCATAGCGGTGTAGGCGTCGGCGCCGCGGTCGATGATCCATGGCAGATTGGCCAGAGTCTCGACATTGTTGACGATCGTTGGTTGGCCGTAGAGACCAACTGCTGCCGGGAAGAACGGTGGCTTCAGGCGCGGCATACCGCGATTGCCTTCGAGGCTTTCGATGAGTGCGGTTTCTTCGCCCACGATGTAGGCACCTGCGCCCCAGTGCAAGACGATGTCGACGCTGAAGTCGGTACCGAGGATGTTCTTGCCGACGTAGCCGGCGGCGTAGGCCTCGTTGAGTGCCGCTGCGACCCGTTCTTGGGCGTGTGCCATCTCACCGCGGATGTAGAGGAAACACTGCGTGAGTCCAACCGCGTAACAGGCCAGCAGACAGCCCTCGATCACCTGATGAGGATCACGCTCGAGTAGCTGACGATCCTTGTAGGTACCGGGCTCGGACTCGTCACCGTTGACCACCAGATAGCGGGGCCAGACGCCAGGCGGGCAGAAGCCCCACTTGATACCAGCGGGGAAACCAGCGCCGCCGCGACCGAGCAGGCTCGCCGCCTTGACCTCGTCATGCACCGCTTGGGGTGTCATGTCGAGTGCCTTGCGCAGCGCGACATAGCCGCCGGTGGCTTCGTAGGTTGCGATCTTGTGCGCTTCGACATTGTCGAACCGCTGCGTAACGATCTTTTCAAACGGCATGTCAGCTCGAACCCTCTTCGGCAGCGGGCTCGGGCCACCAGGCAGGGGCCACGTTTGTTTCGACCAGAGCGTTGCCGGCAGCGCGATCTTCGGGGATGTGCTGGCGAGTCAGTGCCAATATGCCGTGTTTTGGAACGCTTACCGAACCGTCGCGGATGCCCTCGACCAGTGCGTCGAAACCGTCGTTGTTGACCTTGTTCATATAGCGGTAGTTCACTTGCAGGCAAGGGGCTTCGGTGCAGGCGGCGATGCACTCGACGCCCTCGATGCTGATGCCGTCGTTGGTCACCGTGCCTTGGCGAACACCAAGGCTGGCCTCGGCGTGGTGAATCAGTTCATCGGCGCCCACGAGATGGCACGAGATGCCGTGGCAGATGTTGATGCGATAGTCGCCGACCGGCTCGCGCTTGAACATTTCGTAGAACGAACAGGTGCCGAGCACTTCTGCCGGTGTGAGGTCGAGCAGTTCGGCCAGATGTTGCATCGCATCATCGGCGACGTAGCCATCTTGTTCTTGTGCAAGGTGCAGCAACGGGATGAGCGCGCTCTTGGACCGGGGATAACGCCCGATGATCTCGGCCGCAACCCGCAAGTTGGATTCGCTGAGGCGCGGCATCAGAGAGCACCTCGGTCGTGTACAGGAGCTGTGTTTCTCCGCTCCGCTCGGGCCGACGTTCGTCGGAC
>JBDNHG010000594.1:0-3233 GCA_041688925.1 Acidimicrobiales bacterium
AAGGCGAACGCTCTCTCAACGCAATGTTCACCGAGCTGTACGGCAGCTTCAGCGACCTCTTCCATTACCGCGTCAAAGCACCGTTCACACTCGACCAATTCACCGCCGCCGGCGCATCGCTCATCGAAGGAATCGCAATGCGCCACGGCTTCAACGACCACGTGAAGGCGATCGAACGGCCCACCGGGCCCGATGGCACAGCCGAAGAATGGACCTTGTTCGCCATAGCCTTCGAGGCGATGTTTGTTGGGATGTGCGAACCAATCAACGCCGACAATCCCTTCGCTGACCTCAGCCGTTACTGACACTTTTGCAGCGCCCGCGCCAAAAACTGGCAATCTTGCGACCGCGCAGACTTCCTTTCGCGGCTCGCTGCGATCTAGCGTGGTAAACGACCATCTCAATATCTCTTGGAGTTCTCGCGATGCGCGAAGCAGTATTCGTTTCCTATGCCCGCACCGGCCTTGCCAAATCAGGGCGCGGTGGTTTCAATATGACCCCTGCAATGTCGATGGCTGCGCATGCGATCAAGCATGCAGTAGCAAAGTCTGGTGTCGACCCAGCTGACATCGAAGACGTCGCGCTCGGCAACGGAGCGCACGGCTCAGGCAACCTCGGTCGCCTCGCTGGCCTTCTCGCTGGCCTGCCCGTCGAAACCGGCGGCAACACCATCCAGCGTCACTGCTCCTCTGGCCTGAACTCGATCGCTGTTGCGGCCAACCACATCAAAGTCGACATGGCCGAGGTCGTCGTCGCCGCCGGTGTCGAGTCGATCTCGATCCCCAGCCCGGGCATGGGCGGCGCCATCAACATGGACCCAGCCCTCGAAGAGGCCTACCCAGCCATCTACATGGCCATGATCGAAACGGCCGACATCGTCGCCGAGCGCTACAACGTGTCGCGTGAGTACCAAGACGAATACAGCCTCCAGTCACAGCTGCGCACCGCCGCTGCCCAAGAAAACGGTCTGTACGAAGACGAGATCGTTCCAATGAACACCAAGATGAAGCTCGTCGATCGTGAAACCAAAGAAGAATCGATCGTCGACTACGTCGTCGACCGTGACGAGTGCAACCGACCTACCACCACAATCGAAGCCCTCCAGAAGCTCGCACCGGTTCGAGGCGAAGGCAACTTCGTAACCGCCGGAAACGCCAGCCAGCTGTCCGATGGTGCGGCTGCCGTCGTGCTGATGTCAGACGAAGAAGCCGGTCGTCGCAACATCGAGCCCATGGGCGCCTTCAAGGGCTGGGCCGTAGCCGGCTGCGAACCAGACGAAATGGGAATCGGCCCGATCTACGCCGTTCCAAAGTTGCTCAAGCGCCACGGCCTGACCGTCGATGACATCGACATCTGGGAGCTCAACGAGGCATTCGCCAGCCAGTGCCTCTACAGCCGTGACACCCTCGGTATCGACCCCGCGAAGTACAACGTCAACGGTGGCTCGATCTCGATTGGGCACCCATTCGGCATGACCGGCACTCGCTGCGCAGGCCACATTCTGCAAGAAGGCAAGCGCCGCGGCGCCAAGTACGGCGTGGTCACCATGTGCATCGGTGGCGGTCAGGGCGCAGCCGGTCTCATCGAGATCTACTGAGTCACTTTGTGCCGACTTCGTCGGCACCCGTTCAAGCACGGAGCCTGGCCAGAGCATCTCTGGTCGCTCCGTCCCTCCGCTCCTCCCGGCTTCACAGGCCGCTGGAACCAAAGCAGAGGGCAGAATAACGAACACTTGCAAACGACCCGGGCCCTTGTGCTTCGGGTCGTTTCGCGTTTTCGCTATCGACTGTCACGATGCCACCTTGCGCTTACCCACCACTCTTTGCAAGAGTGGTTCATGCAGCCGAGCACCGAAATGCAGCAGTACCTGGCAGATGGCGAACGGCGGGCTTACGAACTCGGCAACCGAGGACCGATCCGCTTCATTGGAGACGGGGCGCTCCATCCCGACATTGTCGAGGCGTATTGGCACCACGGGTTCTACGTGTTCGAAGACGTCTTCGATGCCCAGGAACTCGCCGACATCCGCGCCGATCTCGAAGAGTTCCGTCAGCGGCTGCCAACCCATCGCGACGCCGAAACCGACAGTCACGGGCGCCCAGCGATCGGCACCGGCATAACCGCCCGAACCGTTCAGTGGGGCAAGACGCTATCTGACCCACTCGGCGGCACTCAAGCATCACACGGGCGCCATCCCGTCAAGATGAACGAGCCACAGGCCGCCGTCGATGCCCCAGACGAAGTCGTCTATGTCGTGCTCGGCTCACTGCAATTCAGCGATGCCTGCCTGCGCTCATACGGTCACCCGGGGCTTCTCGGGGTTGCTGAGGCTCTCAACGGTGACGATTTCACACCCTTCAACGAGGCGCTCTTCCTGAAAGATCCGGGACTGGGGCCATCGGTCGCCTGGCATCGAGATGGGGTCACCCACTGGGAATCACCTGACTGGGACCAAGGATCGCATGGCTTCAACTTTATGGGTCAGGTATTCGGGTGCACGCCAGCCAATGGCGTGTGGGTTGTTCCCGGAACCCACAAACAACGCAACATCGACATTGCCGCAATGGTTCAGGCAGCCGGCTCCGAGCGATTGCCTGACGCGATACCGCTCGTATGCGCACCTGGTGATGTTGCGATCACGAACCGCCAAGCCGTTCACGGGTCGTTCGCCAATACCAGCCCCGACCCTCGTGTCACCATCAACATGGGGTTTCATCGACGCCGGTCTGTTGTCGGCATGACCGGAAGCGGCATCCACGGCCATGTAGGCCTGCTCGACGACGAACGCATCGCCGCAAGATCTCGAATGATCGGATGGGCAATCGATGCGAGACGCCAGCGCTACCCCGACGAAACCCCATTCGACTACAAACCCCTCGCCGGGCTCGATCTTCGCTGGGACGACGCCGCTCGTGCCGCCACCGCCGACTACAACGCCCTCGATCTGAGCATCTGACGAGCTGAACCGCCGAGCATCTCGTGCTCTCGCACCCACCCTTCGGATGGGTAAAGCGACTATCGCACCCGCAATTCCTCAACTTGGGCTGTCCTCAGCCGATTGTCAGTACGTAGGTGTCGTGCACTGAGCCAGGAGCCCCATGTCACACGAATCGAATCTCGCCATCACAATCCCTGAAGAGCCGCTGATTCTCGCCGCGCCCGCCCTGCTGATCGTGGTAATTCTCGCCATCATCGTTTTCCGCAAACGCAGCGGCACGCGCCGCGCTGCATCG
>JBDNHG010000595.1:0-2498 GCA_041688925.1 Acidimicrobiales bacterium
CCGAATCGCCCAA
The DNA here is from genome assembly GCA_041688925.1 of Acidimicrobiales bacterium. Taxonomy (GTDB): domain Bacteria; phylum Actinomycetota; class Acidimicrobiia; order Acidimicrobiales; family UBA10347; genus UBA10347. Next base: position 14 of record JBDNHG010000595.1, read on the forward strand.
ATCGCCCAAATCGCTCGAATCGGCGGCGTCGTCGGTCGACGAGCGAGCGGTCTCGGACTGAACGGAGGGCGCCGTGGTCGTCTCGACAGGAGCGGTGGTGGCGACCTCGGCAGCTTCAGCGGAGCTTTGCGCTGCGCTGGTTTCGATGGACTCGGGGCCCGATGCTCCGCCACATGCTGAGGCAACAACAGCCAAGGCAATCGCAGCAGCAGTTCCGCGGCGCAGTAGCCATGAATGGAGCCGTCGTTGCATTTCGAAACCGTAGCCGCGGACACTGTTGAGCAGACCGCGGTATGGCTTACAAAGTCAGAAACTGTGCGGCTGTTCAGCGCCCGAATGGGTCAGAGGACGTCGACGCTGCGTTGTGCCAGCAGATGATCGATCAGCACCAGCAAGGTCATGGCTTCGACCATGGGGACGGCACGGGGCAGCACACAAGGATCATGGCGTCCCTTGGCCTCGAGTTCAACGGCATTGCCTTGCCGATCGACGGTCTTCTGAGGTGAAGAAATCGTCGCCGTTGGCTTGAACGCAGTGCGCGTGATGATCGTGGCGCCGTTGCTGATGCCACCTTGGACCCCACCTGAATAGTTCGTCTCGGTGTGCGGCGTTGACGGTTGGTCGCCGGGAATGAACGCGTCGTTGTGGTCACGCCCGGTCATTCGGGTTCCGGCGAAGCCTGATCCGATCTCGAAACCTTTCGCCGCTGGCAGCGAGATCAATGCGCCGGCCAGGTCTGCGTCGAGCTTGCCAAACACGGGCGTGCCCAGCCCGATCGGCACATTGCGGGCGACGCACGTGACGACACCACCGAGTGAGTTGCCATCGCGTCGTGCGTCTTCGATTGCGACGGTCATTGCAGCGGCGGCTGCCGGGTCAGGACAACGGGTCGGGTCTGCCTCGACCTGTTCGAGCGTGACCGTGTCGGCGTCTACCTCTGCGTCGATGTCGTGCACACTGCTCACCCAGCCGAGTACTTGGACGCCGGCCATCTGAGCCAGTAGTTTGCGAGCGATCGCCGCAGCGGCAACCCGCCCGATTGTCTCTCGTGCGCTGGCGCGTCCTCCGCCCTGCCAATTTCGCAGCCCGTACTTGGCCTCGGTCGTGAAGTCGGCGTGTGATGGCCGGAAGAGGTCTTTCATGTTGTCGTAGGCGCCAGGACGAGCGTCCTTGTTGCGCACCAACATCGAAATGGGCGAACCGAGCGTCACGCCGTCGAACACCCCGGAGAGGATTTCGACCTGGTCGGCCTCTTGACGCTGTGTTACGAGCCGGCTTTGGCCCGGCCGCCTGCGATCGAGGTCAGGCTGGATGTCGGCCTCGGACAGTGCCAGCCGGGGCGGGCAGCCGTCGACGATGCAGCCGACGCCGCCGCCATGGCTCTCGCCGAATGTCGTGAGACGAAAAACGCGTCCAAAGGTGCTTGTCACGATTGGCAGGATAGCTATCGACCCGCCGTTCGCTCGGCTCTTTGCTGTGGCCAGTGCCGCGACCCGCTAGCCGAGCCTTGTCGGCTACAGCTCGAGCAGGGCCTGCTCGACGACTTCGCTGAGCGCAGGATGGATATAGAGCGGGCCAGTCGCCATTTCGTCGACCGTCAGGCCGAACCGCATTCCCAGCACGAGTTGCTGGATCAGCAATGATGCCTCGTGACCAATGATGTGGGCGCCGAGCAACAGCCGAGTGTCGGCATCGCAGATGACCTTGCAGAAGCCGTGATCGTCTTCCATTGCCCAGCCGTAGGCAGTTGCGCCGTATGGCTGTGAGTGCGCGATGTAGTTCGCGCCCTCGGCCGCCAATTCACGTTCGGTCTTGCCGACGGTCGCGATCTGCGGATGTGTGAACACCGCGGAAGGAGCGCCGCTGTAGTTGACGACCTGTAGATCGTCGGGGTTGGCGATGTTGTGGGACACAACCCGGGTCTCGGCGTTGGCGGTGTGTTTGAGCTGCATTGGATTGCTGATGTCGCCCAGTGCCCAGATGCCATCGACAGCGGTGCGTTGGTGCTCGTCGACCTCGACGTAGCCCGAAGCATCGAGGCCGACGCCCGTTTCGGCGACGCCGAGCTGTTCGCCATTCGGTACGCGACCGGTCGCAACCAACAGTGCATCGGCGATGACCGGCTCATCGTCGCCGAACTCGATGACGATGTCGTCGCCGTCTTGGCGTATCTGTGTCGGGGTTTGGCCGCATCGCAGGGTGAATCGTTGGCCGAAGACCTCGGTGAAACGTTCGGAGATCTCGTCGTCGTGTCCGCGAAGCAGCAGCTTGCTTCGGTTGATGATGGTCACGTCAGAACCAGCGGCATGGAAGACGTGGGCCATCTCGCAGGCGATGAAGCCGCCACCAAGGATGGCCAACCGCTTCGGTGGCTCGGGCACTCGCATGATGGTGGCCGATGTGTGGAACGCGACATCGGTGAGGCCCGGAATGTCAGGAATGCGTGACCGCGCGCCGGCAGCAAGCACAATCGTGTCGGCGGTGA
>JBDNHG010000596.1:0-3251 GCA_041688925.1 Acidimicrobiales bacterium
CGCACCGAGTGCCACAGTTGACCGGGTCGAACGACACCAACGGGTCGGTTTCGCCGCAGCTCACGCACCGGTCAAGCACCGGTTCGAGGCCCTCGAGCGCCAGCAATTTGAGGAAGAACCCTGCTGATACCAGCGTCTGATTCGGCCCATTGACGGTGCGCAGAGCGCCAACGAGCATGCGGTAGAGCCGTTCGTGCGGCTCACGATCGGGCGTGACGTGGTCGACCGCTTCGACGAACGACGCCGCCCGGGTGAAACGATCGAGATCGCTGCGGATGGCCGGAAACGTGTCGATCGCCTGCACTTGGGTAACCGTGTCGAGGTCACCCTTGCCCCGATAGAGCTGCACATCGACATGCACCAGCGAGTCGAGCAGCGCCGCCGTACGTTTCGACTTACGGGCACCCTTGGCCACGGCACGCACCTTGCCCTCGGCTTCGGTCATGAGCACCACGATGCGATCGGCTTCGCCCGATTTGTAGGTACGAATCACGACCGCGTTGGTGCGATAGGTGCGTTCGAGGCGGGTGGTGCTCACCGCAGGTCGCTCATATTCCGCCGAATCGGCGGTTTCGATGCTGATACTCCTGAATCGCGCCGTAGATGTGTTCACGTGTCAAGTCGGGCCACAACACATCGCTGAAAATCATCTCGGTGTAGGCGAGCTGCCACATCAAAAAGTTCGACAACCGGCTCTCGCCCGACGTACGAATCATCAACTCAGGATCGGGCATCGATGGGTCGTAGAGGTGTTTCGCAATCAACGCCTCGTTGACCTTGTCGGAGCGAACCCCGCTCTCGATGATGGAGCTCACCGCATCAACGATCTCTGCCCGGCCACCGTAATTGAAGGCAATATTCAGCGTGAGCGTGCGATTCCCGGCAGTCAACCTTTCGGCATCTGCCATTTCTTTGAGCACGCCCCGCGGCACCCGCCAGTTTCGGCGGCCAATGAAACGGATTCGCACCCCGCGGGCGTGCAACTCGTCTCGGCGACGACGCAAAAGGTCGCGATTGAAGTTCAACAAGAACTTCACCTCTTCACGGGGACGGCGCCAGTTCTCGGTCGAGAATGCGTAGACCGTCAACCATTGCACACCGGCGCCGAGACAACCTTCGACCGCCTCGAACAGTGCGTCTTCGCCTGCCTCGTGGCCCTTTGTGCGGGGTAGACCCCGCGCCGTAGCCCATCTGCCGTTGCCGTCCATGATGGCCGCGATGTGCGCGGGCACATCCTTGGGATCGACGCTCGAAAGCGGAGCCTCTGCTGACATACCCCTTGTCTACACCGCGACGAACATCAAGCGGCGGACGCCGCCCAGGGAGCGTCCCTATCCATGCCCGGCCAAGCCGATAACGTCACGGACCTATGTCCCTGGCCGAGGATGCTGTCGAAGCATTGCACCATGTCACAGCGGCCCTCCCTTTCGGTGGCGAGAGTCGACAGGGTCAGCTCGACATGCTCAACGCCGTCGCCGCCGCTATCGAGAACAAACGCCATCTCATCGTTCAGGCCGGTACGGGCACAGGCAAATCGCTCGCATATCTCATCCCCGTGATCCTCAGCGGCCAACGCACGGTCATCGCCACCGCGACAAAGGCGCTGCAAGATCAGATCGCAACCACCGAACTCCCCCACCTGCGCAGCCAACTCGACAAGCCGTTCACCTGGGCAGTGCTCAAGGGCCGCAACAACTACATCTGTCGCCAGCGAGTCAACGAGTTCGCGAACGACGCGCAACTGTCACTCGCCGGCTTGGTGGCCCACGACGAGGATGAGCTCGATCAACTCGTCGCATTCAGCGACACGTCTTCGACCGGCGACCGAGCCGAACTCGACTTCGAGCCCAGCGATGCGAGCTGGGCAGCGGTCAGTGTCACAAGCAAAGAATGCCCCGGTCGCAATCGGTGCCCGAGCGGCGGCAACTGTTTCGCCGAGATGGCACGTGACCGAGCGAACGAGGCGAACGTGATCGTCGTCAATACGCACCTCTTAGCCACCGATATGCGAGCCGAGCAGGGTGTGCTCCCTGAACACGACATCGTTATCATCGATGAAGCCCACCAACTCGACGACATCGCGACCAACAGCTTCGGGTCGAGTATCAACGGCGCTCGCATGCGCTGGTTCGCTCGAACCGCCGATCGCATCCTGGTCGATCCCGAGATGATCGACAAGCTACGAGACGTCGGCGACGACATCACCGATGCGCTCGAACCGCACGTCGGCGAACGACTGCCGGTCAACGGAGTCGAGGAGATCTCGATCGCGCTCGATCGAGCGCGAGATCGGGTGAACAGCGCGCTCGAGAAGCTGCGCAGCGTGCCAAAGGGCAAAGACAGCGATGCCGATGCCCGCCGCCTCCGAGCCGAACAAGCCGGACTGTCTCTGCTCGGCGAACTCATCGAGGCCGCAGTTTCCGACGAGAAGACCGTTGCCTGGGTCGAACGCTCGGGCGGCGAACCAACGTTGCAGGTCGCGCCACTCGACGTCGCCTCACTGCTCGGCCCTGTGCTCGTCGCGAACCGCACCGCAATCTTGACGAGCGCCACGCTGCCATTGGCTACAGCCGCCAGTGTCGGGCTCGACCCCGACGAGCACGGTCGTGTCGACGTCGACAGCCCGTTTGATTATCCGAACAATGCGCTGCTGTACTGCGCGTCACATCTGCCTGAGCCCCGCTCCCCCGACTATGAAACGGCCATGTTGACCCACATGGTCGAATTGATCAGCGCCGCCGGCGGCCGAACCCTGGGCTTGTTCACCAGTTACCGCATGATGGATGCAGCGGCTGAGTTCCTCGAGATCTACATCAAGACGCCGATCCTGACCCAGCGCGACTATCCCAAACCAGTGCTGATCGAAAAGTTCAAGGAAGATCCAGCGACATCGCTGCTGGCGACGCTGGGGTTCTGGCAAGGCATCGACATTCCGGGCGAGTCATTGTCTCTGGTCACGATCGACCGGTTGCCGTTTCCTCGCCCCGACGACCCGTTGTTGTCAGCTCGCCGCGATCTCGCCGGCCGCCACGCGTTTCGACTCATCGATTTGCCGCGAGCTTCGACATTGTTGGCGCAGGGCGCCGGCCGTCTGATCCGCTCGAAGAGCGATACCGGTGTTGTTGCTGTGCTCGACTCGCGACTTGCCACAAAGAAGTCATACCGGTGGGACCTCATCAAGGCACTCCCCGACTTCGCCCGCACCAGCGACCCTGAGGTAGCCCTCGCCCGCCTCCACGAAATCGCCGACA
>JBDNHG010000597.1:0-3716 GCA_041688925.1 Acidimicrobiales bacterium
CCGACTCGATCCAGGCCCGCGACGGCTCGGTCTTTGTCAACGGCGCGCCGGTGTCAGAACCCTATGTCGTCGGCACAACCGACGACTTTGGTCCAGTGATTGTTCCCGACGGCTACCTCTTTGTCATGGGCGACAATCGAAACTTCTCCAGCGATTCTCGAGTGTTCGGCTCGATTCCTGAGTCGACGGTCAACGGCACGGTCTTTAGTCGCGTGTGGCCTCTGGATCGCATCGGAACCGTCGACTGACCAACCCACACCTTTCGTTGCTCTAGCGCCAGGTGATGCGATGAAACGTTTGCCGCCAGGCTGTCGCTGGCGCAAATCAGCCGAATCATAAAGAAACGACGAAATGTAGTTTCTGACGTTTCAGTGCTGGGTACGACTCGGTCATGGAACAACTAGCGACATGAAAAGCACGGAAGCCGGAGGCGAAGCCGGAGGCGAAGCCGGGTTGTCCGACGAAACCAAGATGTATCTCAGGTTCGGCGCCATGATCCTCACGTCGACGGCGGCGATGTTCGCTCTCACCTACTTGAACACGTACAAGTGGAGCCACGTCAAGTGGAGCGAGACACGCTTCTACATGGTGTTCTATATGGGCGCCACAATGGCCGTGATCATGCTCGGCTTCATGCTCGGCATGTATAAGAACAAGCTCATCAACGCCGGCATCGTGGTCGGCAGCGTCATCGTGTTCGGCGTCGCTCTGACGCTGTTGCGGTCACAGGCGACCGTGCAGGATGAATCGTGGATGCGAGGCATGATTCCGCACCACTCGATTGCCATCCTGACCAGCGAGCGAGCCGAGATCGACGACGTTCGCGTCTGTGAACTCGCTGTTGGGATCATCGAGGCGCAGGACCGTGAGATTGCCGAAATGGAATGGCTCGTCAACGACATAAGTGAGAACGGACCCGCCGATACGTTGGCCGACGCCGCGGCCCGGCCGGTTCCCGATTTCGAAGGCTCGAGCAAACGTTCATGCCCGTGATGGCCGATAGCACTTCCGACCCCGGCGCGCGCTTTTCTGCAGTCGCTGCGCAGCGTCTAACGCCGGGCGATTCGGATGCCGTCTTGCCACATGTGACAGGTGCAGTCTCTTTTGCGGCCGATCGTGTTGTGAATCACGCGGCGGATCTGGTCGCCGACCTTGTCGACGGCCAACTGCCGCGGCGTGTAGCCGAGACAGTTCACGCTCAATGACGCATCGAGAGAACGAACGTAGTGAAACCATCCACCCGGCATGAACACGGTGTCGCCTTCGTCGAGCACGACGTACTGGGCCTTTGCCTCGGCGAAAAGAGGGTGCGCTTGGCGATCCCAGTTGTCGGCATCGATAGCGCAGGGGTGTCCGTTCGGGTCGTACTTCCAGTCGAGGCGGTAGACACAATCGGCTTGGTCAGGTGAGATGAGCTTCACGAGCTTGCGGCCACGGATTTGTGACAGCTGGTTGTCGGCGAGATCGTCGTGATAGCCGGTAACCGTTCCGGCAGGACCGAACCAGATTCGTTTGATCAAGCGCCACGAAGCGGCATCGAGATGCGGGAACGCAACTTCGTCGTAGACACCAGGAACGTGATCGCCGAGGTGGTACGCCTGCAGATAGCGCAGGTGTTTGTCGTCGGCTGATGGCGTGACCAGGCTGTCGATGTAGTCGTGGATGCCGACCTGTTCGAACGTCAACCCACTTGTGACCATTGCGTTGCCAACGTCGACATCGACGGTGTGATCGGGCGTGCGTTTCTTGAGCGATTCGAATGACCACATTTCCATGCACGGATCTGCGTCGTGATAACCCCGAATCACCAGCGGTTCTGCTGCCGCTTGGGCTGCAGTCAGTTGATCTCGTTGGTCGGAACCAACCTCTCGCACGGGGGCCAGAGTGGTTTCTGGCTCATCGTAGATGTCGAAAAGTTGTTCCACTGCTGCTCCACTACGCGACGCTCGTCTGGTCTACCGACAGATCATCCGTGCCACAAAGGCCAAAAGAACCTATTGGGTCACACCAGCGAAGCCTACTACCCCATGTAGTAATGAGCGACCGCGTCAGCCGAAGTAGGCCTGCGCATTGCGCCATACCAAGTCGGCGATCTCGGCACCCATGAGACGACCGGCTATGTCGTCGGCTTCAACGTGGATTCCGCCGTATCGACGAGATTCGCCCGCTTCGTCGGCGGCATCTTGATAGGTGGCCCATTGCAACTCGATGTCGACCGAGGGGCCTTCTTCGTGAAGTAGAGAACCAGCCGGAACGGTGTGGGTGAACATGCCGCCGGGAAAGAACGCCGACCCAGTTGCCTGGGTGAGGACGTCGGCGGCCGCACGGCTGAAGCCGCTATGGCCAGATACATACGCAGCAAAAGCCGGACTGACAAACGTCGGCCGCTGATAGGGGATCCAGTCGCTGGCCGGCCGCCATCCAACACCAGCGAGTTGTGTGTCTGGGTCGCTCACCGGTCCCAACCAACTGCGCACAGCCACAGCACCCACCGGCAGTCCGCGATGTCGACCACCGGCAGCCGCAGTCTCATCAGTTACCATTTCGATCAGCCCTGAGGTCAGCGGCAGCCCGCCCGCGCTTCCCGATCCGAGGTAACGAATCATCGAGATAGGTCTTGGGTAGTCGTACGCTCGTTTCGTGCCCCAGACAGCGATGGCGGTGTCATGAAGCGACGCGTTGAGCGTAAAGAACATGCGCAGGTCCCACTCGAGTCGAGTGAGCGGCTCACCACTGCCGGCCCACCGTAGATCGCTCGGCAGCATCAGATCAGACACCTCGATTGCGATCGTGTTCCAGTGCCCCGGCGGAGTCTCTGAGTCTGGTCCGTCGGCCCAGAATTCGGCGACAGCACGGCCGTAGTCGCCGTGTGGCACCTCGTTCGGCTCATATGGCACGCCTGTTGCAGGATTGATCGAGTGGCCTATGCCGTCCGCTTGTCCCAGCGCGTTGTTGCCCCTGACCCCTGGGCTGATATCAACAAGCTCAGCCCCGCGATCGCCACCCAGCAAGTCTGAATACCCGATGATCTGAACGGCCGCAGCAACAAAGTCTCGCCCGGTATCGGTGCCCAGATACGGCGGCGCTCCAGGGTCGAGCGTGACACCTCGGTCGTCGGGCGCAGGCAATGAAAACGACGTAACAGATCCCCAGTTGGATCCGACAAAGCGCTGCACACCTGCGCCCTCAGACTGGCCGTTCTGGGTTACGCGCTGGGCCAGTTCGAGTGGCTGCCATCGGTTCGGGTCAGCCATGTCGATCTCGTCGCCGGCAACAACCAGGGGCGGGTTGACCGATTGGTAGCTGAGGTCGATGTAGCGGCTTCTTTCGAGCGAGCCATCGTTGGCGCCGAATGCCAGAGCCGTGTCGGCAATTTCGAGTCCGACCGCTGCGGGAGAACCCTTGGACGGAACCGCAGCAGGATCATGGCAAAGCGACACCATGAGCGCATCAAAATCGGCTCGCGACTCATCGCTGCCGGTCGCGAATTCATAACGCTCAGTGAGCAGTCGATATGCCGCGAAACTCATCGCGATCGTCGCTGCTACCGCCTGCTCTTCGCCGGGAAGCACATGAGGTGCGACGTCGAAGTACGTCTGAGCGCCGGGGGTGAAGGTGGCGTAGGCGTCCCACATGACCGCAGACAGATGCCAGAGATTACGAGCGTGCACTGTTGGTGCCGGAAAGTCGCGCCGAATCGCCGTCAGGTTCGCCTC
>JBDNHG010000598.1:0-3949 GCA_041688925.1 Acidimicrobiales bacterium
CCTCCCCCGCCGATGCCGCCGAGACATACCCGGGCGTCGCCATGTACTCGATCAGATCCCTGGCCACCGAGCCGGGCCGGGTCCAATGCGGCCCGGCTCGGCGCATGAGTGTCGAGTCGGACAACGTCGACTACTCCCACTCGGCCTGCTCCGGTTCGCTCAGCATGTCGAAGAAGTCGTCGGGGATATCCAACGACAGAAAACCGAGTTCGCGCTTCTTCGGCGCCTTGACCGGAACCAACCGAACCACCGGTTTACCGGCACGAGTGATGACGACGTCGGCTCCTCGCTCGGCTGCACTGATCAACTGAGAGAGTCGTGCCTTGGCCTCGCGCACGTTCACAACCGTGGACATAGACCGACACTATTCCCCCGTTGGTCCAGTGCTCAAGCGCATTTGCCATCCATGCGCCAAAGTCGCTTTGCTAGCGAGCCGTTGCTCGGCCCAACGATTCGACAGCTCGGAAGCATCGTCAATCCCACCCGTGCTTGAGAAGCCATTGGGAACACCGTGGGAATCAGCCGCAGATGATGACCCGGCCGGCATCGATCGTTCGCAGGAGGAATTACTTGCAGGGATCGATCCGGGGCCGAGGGGCAATCCGTCACGCGCTACGAATCTCATACATACTGAGTGCTTCCAATTGGTGGCAGCGCCGGACGGGGAGCTCCAAGGCCTGAACCGTAATAGCCAAGAGGAGAACCATTTAATGACGACGATGACAATCACCCAACCCACCAACGATCACGCCAGAGCATTCGACACCCGCAGGATCATCGCAATCGCTGTGCTCGTGCTGGCAATGTTTGCGCTCGCAGCGACGCCCGCCGATCGGCTCACGCCCCACGCCCTGCGTGCACAACAAGCCGACGCCGGCTGGTGGGACAGTGTCCGAAACACTGCAAGCGCCGTTGGCTCCGCAGTTGCGTTTGGCGGATCACTATTCGGCGCCGTCGAGGCCACCGCCTACTCACTCGGAACCTGGCCGACCAAGTCTGCGGTCGGTGGCGCCGCGACAGCGACCGCTGCGGCTCCCGTGGGCGCAGCTGTGTTCGTCGGCGGCACCGCATACAGCCTCTGGAACTCTGCATGGAATTCGAACTGGGCTGATCCGATCAACGTTTCACGGGCAGAGCGCGCATGCTGCGGCTGATCGATCTTGCCGGCGATATCGCCGCCGTGATCATCGCCGCGTGGTTGGTCGTCGGGTTCGTGTCCGGGTTCGACTTCTTGGCGTGGTCCGGGCGATTAGACAAGAGCAGTTCCAGCGTCGGCAACGAATGGAACCTCCGCTCACCGTCGATCGCCCTGATGGTCGCATGCGTGATCGCAGCAGTCGGCCTCCTCGTCTCGTGACCTGGCGAGCGCTGGTGCTCGGCGCTCTATTTCTGGTCGGTTGCTCGTCGATTACCGACGAGCAACCGACCGCGTCACCGCTCGACCAGTTCTACGCCGACTACGGCAGCCAGGCCGAAGCAATCGCTGCGATGCGAACCGAGGTGCAAGACAACATCGCTGGATGCATGGCCACTCATGGATTCGTCTACATTCCGATCGCCACGAGCCAATTGTTGCCCCAGGACACCGACCGCAACGAGCTCACCGAGCGCGAATGGGCCCAAGAATACGGATACGGCATCGTGTCTTCAGCCGAGGGGTTCGCCGACGGCAGGCCAGACCCAAACGTCAAACACATGAGCGCAATGACCAACGCTGAACGGGTCAGGTACCTCGAACAGCTCGAAGGCACCACGCAAGCGGAAGGATGCCAGGCGATCAGTCTGGGCCAGGCAACCAATGCCACCGACCTCATCACAACATTCGATGCGCTTGCCCGAGCGCAGAGCGACGCCATGTCAGAGGTGATGGCTCGGCCCGAGTTGGTTGCACCGCTCGCCGATTGGGCTTCCTGCATGCGATCAAAGGGGTACGAAGTGAACGAGCCGGGCGACCCCGAACGGTTCATCGAAGCCGCAGCGAGGGAGGTGACTGCTCCGGTAACAGCATGGCTTGCCACCCTCGATCAGATCACCTACGTCGAGACGATCGAGGGCGGAATCAGCAACGTCGCCGGATATCCGTCCGACGAACTAGCGGCCGTCCGTGAGATAGAAATCGAGACTGCGATCGCCGACCTCGACTGCTATGACCAGCACGTTGCCGAGATACTCGACCCGCTGCGGCTCGAAGCAGAACAGTCAACATTCGACAGCGTCGCAGACGACGGGTAGACCCACCAGACGGAGGCCACACGACACGGGTACAGATGTGGTGGTCCTGACTCGGCCGAGACTGTCGCAGGCGAGCGCGACGATGACGACATGTCTGGTCGATGCGACAGCCGAGCGTTCCAGGAGCGTGCCAGAACCTGGCCGCGGCACGGCCGACTACGGCCCCGGTTCGGGCGCCTCCGGGCCGGCCGAATCGCGCTGAGCTCAGTCCGCCGGGCGCCTGTGCCGGGCCGCCTCCACACACAGAGTATGAAATAGTATGATTCATCCCATGTCCGTCGAACGCCTGACCGTTTCACTCGACGCCGAGCTCGCCGCTGCGATCCGTAACGCCGCCGACGAAGACTCGCTCAACACGTCTGCTTGGCTCGCAGATGCGGCCCGGCGCCGACTCGCCGCCCGAGGACTCGCCGACGTCATCGCAGACTGGGAGGCCGTGCACGGCGAGTTCACCTCAGACGAATTGGCGGCGGCGAAACAACGCCTCTCGTCGTGACGACGCTCGTCCTCGATACCGGAGCGCTCATTGCTCTCGACCGCAACGACCGTTCACTGTGGGCCATGCTTCGAGTCGCGAGCGATGAAGCCGCAACCGTCGTCGTGCCCACAGGCGTAATTGGTCAGGCGTGGCGAGACGGCGCCGGGCAGGCGTTGCTGGCGCGGGCCCTCAACCACTGTGACGAGATCGCCCTCGATGGACGCAACGCCCGGGCAGCCGGCCTGCTGTGCGGGCAGACCGCCACCGCCGATGTCATCGACGCATCGGTCGCAATCGCCGCTGCCGGCATGGGCCGCCACGGCGACGTCGCGCTCTTGACGTCGGATCCCACAGATCTCTCCCACCTCGTCGCCAACGCGAAGATCGTGATCGTCTGACGATGCACCGCGCGCACAAAGAGCTGCAGGCGAGACGGGGCGGGACTGCAAGTGCAATACCGCCTTGCGCTCGTCGCCCACGTCCTCTAGGTTGACGAACAATGAAACGACACGAAACGTGGTTCGGGATACTCGTAGCAATTTCGCTGCTGGCAGCCTCCTGCACCGGCGGAAGCGAAAGCGCCTCGCCGACCACACCAGTCCCGGCTGTCGAAACCACAACACCGGCCATCACCCAAACACCCACTCCGCCAGCAGCAACGGTCAGCGACCAAGATCGCATCAACGCCACCATTGCCCAACTCGACGCCGAAGTGGCCGCCGGCGAAGGCCCCTCTGACACGTATGCATATGACTTACTCGACTCCAAAGTCGACGACGACGGCAACGTCACCCTCACCATCTGCGCCTGGACCGGCGACACCGTCTTCGACGCCGTCCGCGACTCTCTCTACCGCACCGCCGTAGCCGACGACGGCACCATCACCGCCACCCACATCACCACCCCGGTAGCCGCCGGCGACTGCCTCAACACCACCCTCATCGAGACCGCCTTCGACGTCGCTCAACGGTATGACGAGCAGTGGAACGAGTCGATCGCCGATCCAATTGCGTTCGCTGAAGAAGATCTCACTGACCTGCTAACTATGGACCTGCTCGACTTGGCCAAGACAGCCGTCGATGAGTGGCGTCAAGAGGACCTGCAATTTCCGCATGCTCGACCAATTGGCACGCTTGCCGACACCGCCGTCGCAGACATCCTTTGGCGCCGATTGACATCCAACGGAGTGAGCGTTCTGGAGTTTGCCATCTGCAGACCCATGGATCCGGAGAGCGGCGC
>JBDNHG010000599.1:0-1753 GCA_041688925.1 Acidimicrobiales bacterium
GAGGGGAGTTCGTGTTTCGCCGTCGCCAGCACGATCGCAGCCACATCGTCGGCCTCGGGGCGGTCAATGGCCGTGAGCACCTCGCGAGCCAGTTCGGCGCTTTGCGCCTCGTTGTCGCTGCGAGCGGGTTCGTACACCGCATCGTGGAAGAAGGCCGCGAGTTGCGCCGTCGGTGTCGCCGTATGCAGATCGGTCAGGTGGCGAAGCACCGCCGTGATGTGTTCCATCGTGTGGTAGTGGCGATGTGGTTCGGTGTGGCACGCGGCCAGATCGAAGCCGATGTCATTGGCCGGTTCGGGTTCGAGCCCGAGTTCGGCCGCGAGTTCGGCCCAACTCGTCATGAATGTCGGCCCGGCCACGAACTCGTCCATACCTTCGATCACCTACCCATGGTCGCGCACCAACGCCAGATTGCAGCGACAGCCATTGGTTGCGTCGCTAGCGCCAGTCGGCTGCGGGGAACGTTGCTCGGAACTGTTCGTGAAGTTCGCCGTTGGTGCCCAGGCCGTTGCCGGCCGTCACCCGGTCGTTGCCCGCGAGGTCGGTGAACGTGCCGCCCGCCTGGGACAGGATCACGCCGATCGGGGCAATGTCCCACAGGTTGGCGCGTGGGTCGATCATGGCTTCGGCTCGGCCGGTGGCAACCATGGCGTAGCCATAGGCATCGCCCCAGGTGCGCAGGATGATGCCCTCGTCGAGTATTCGTTGCAGGAACTCTTCGGGCCAGTAACGCACGCTGCTCGTCATGACATAGGCACCGTCGAGCGATGCCTTGTCGCTGACACGGATGGGTTCGCCGTTACATGTCGCGCCGTGGCCAACGACAGCCGACAACAACTCGTCGACAGCCGGCAAATTGAGCACGCCGAGCACGGGAACGCCGTCGTCGATCACGGCCAACAGATTTGCGTATAACGGCACGCCGGCGGTGAACGATTTGGTGCCGTCGATTGGATCGATGACCCACTTGCGGCCAGAGGTGGCGTCGCTGGCACCGTGCTCTTCGCCCATGATCGAGTCGTTCGGGAACTCAGCCGCAATCGCGTCTCGGATCAGCTGTTCAGCCTGCTGGTCGGCCTGGGTAACCGGCGACCCGTCGGCCTTGGCGACGATTTCGAGATCAGGGGACCGGAAGTAGCGCTGGGTCAGCTCACCCGCAGCAGCGATGACTTCGAGCGCAAACGGCAAGAGGTCGTTTGGGGCTCGGCGATTAGTAGTCATCGCCGGCCATGGCCCGAACGATCAACTCGAGGACCATGCCCAGATAGCTGTACATCTCGAACAAGGCGATGCCTTCGTCGGTGTCGTAGTCATCAAAGTCGCTGTCTTCGGTGACCCCAAGTCGAGTGCCCATGAAGAGTCGCAGATGATTGACGGCATGCATCCATGACACCATCTGATCTTCGTCGAGGCGTTTGGCGTCGAGGGTCGCTATCACGGTGTCGAGTGCGGCCAGGTGGCCGTCTTCGAGGTCGTTGCCGATCAGTTCTGAGTATTCGTCAGCAGCTTTTTCATGCTTCGGATACGGATTCGGAAACAGTCGCCACGTGTCGGGGTCATGCTGTTTGATCAGCTCGCGCATCTGCGGAACGAGCGCTTCGAGCAGTGAGCGGTCGTGCAGCGGCAGCGTGATGCCGAATGATCCATCGCCATTGCGGCGAAATGAGAGAGCCATCGTCAGTCGTCTTGGCTGAGCGTGGCCCACAGGCCGTGTTCGTGCAGCCGGAACACATCGAGCTCACATTTTTCGCGA
>JBDNHG010000600.1:0-1462 GCA_041688925.1 Acidimicrobiales bacterium
CGCCGCTTGCCCACGGCTCGATTTCGAGATCCTTGGCGCTCAGGTAGTCCTCGAGTTTCTGGGGTTCGTCGGCGGTTCCCTTGACAACGATGCTCCACCCGGTTTTGGTGACTTCATCGAGTGCGTCGACCTCGAACGCAATCGCTGTGCCCAGCACCGCTGCGGCCAGCTTCTGGCCAGCGGCGGTGCGGATGACGATCGTTCGTTCGCTCACGCGGTAGTTGACGGGGAAGATGTCGGGATGATTGGTGATTGCCACTGCGAGTCGGCCAACCGACTTGCGCGTGAGTAGTTCCCAGCAGCGTTCTTCGCTCAGCTCGGTCAGTGGTGGTCGGGGCGTATCCATCAGTGGCTTCCTTCTGGGGTTGGTACAACAATTACAGGGCACGTCGCATGGCGAATTGCATAGTCGGTGGTCGACCCCAGCACGTGTGCTGCGGCTGCACCGCGTCCACGCTCGCCCACAACAACGACGTCGACATCGAAACCGGGCGCGGTCAGCCCGTATCGAGCGTTTTCGACGACGACCTTGGGGTGGACTCGGTCGGCGGCGTCAGGGCCACGTGCCGAGAGCACCGCGGTGATTGCATTCGCGAGTTCTTGTTCGGCGGTCGAAACGATCTGATCTATGGCACCGATGTCGAGTGCCAATAGCGCCTCGAGATAGGGAGGGATGGCCCGTATTACATAGATGGTCGCCGAGTCAGGCAGCTGCTCGACCGCCCAGGCGAGCGCGGCGAGCGATGATGGCGAACCGTCGACACCGACAACCGCGGTTGGATTGTCTACCCAGGCCGAGCCGTGCGGAACGACTGCAACAGGACCCTTTGCGTTGTGGATGCAATGTCGAGCGGCCGAGCCGAGCAGGATCTCGGCGACTCGTGCGATGCCGCGTCGGCGGCTGCTGCCGGTTCGACCAACCACGACCAGGTCAGCGACAGCGGTTTCGGCGGCCAGCACGGGCCCTGGATCACCTTCGCGGATGATTTGCTCGATGGCTATGTCGAGACCTGCTTCGGCGAGCGAAGCAGTGAGGTGTTCTGCGCATTGGTTCGCCATGAACGCTTGCGAGGGCAATCCGCCAATGATCGATGGCATCGAGGCAATCAGGGGCATGCGCCAGACGCCGAGGGCGCGTACCGAACCGGACGTTGCCTTGGCCAGACCAGTGGCCCAGCGCAGTGCGTTCGCAGAGGTTTGTGAACCATCGAGCCCGACGGCGACGTCTTTCAAGACCATTTCTTCAGAGTGTCAGGTGTGACGCTCCAACGGAAGGGCCGTTCGTCCTTAGCTCCTTCACGTCTTCGTCGGGGGCACGTCAGCGTTCGTAAAGCTTCTCGATCACGTCGGCATAGTTTCGCATGACGGCGGCTCGGCGCACTTTGAGCGTTGGTGTGAGTTCTTCGGACTCGAGATCGAACTCATGGGGCAGGATCTCGAACTTCCGGATGGATTCGGCCCG
>JBDNHG010000601.1:0-8767 GCA_041688925.1 Acidimicrobiales bacterium
GGTCGATGTTGAAGGCAACGACGTCGGCGTTGAAGTCCGACCCGTCGTGGAACTTGACGCCCTCGCGGAGGTTGAATACCAACGTGGTGTCGTCGACGAATTCCCATGACTCGGCGAGGCCGGGCGTGGGGTTCAACGTCTCGAATTCGAAATGAGTCAGTCGGTCATACATCGTGTACAGCACCATGTGATCACTACCCGATGACCCTGTGTGGGGATCAAGCGAGGTCGGAGCGAAGCCATGGCGAACTCGTATGGTGCCGCCGTAGCTGCCACCGCTCTCGGCCGCACCCTCACCGACGGCCGCCAGGCCGGAATCCAGTTCCGCTGAGCCGCTCGCGCTGTCACCCGAGCTATCGTCGGAGCTGTCGTCGCCAGCGGCAGCAGCTTCTGCATCGGCCAGGGCGGCTTCTGCGTCTGCGGCAGCGGCTTCTGCGTCTGCCAGAGCGGCTTCTGCAGCAGCAAGTGCTTCGTCGTCGCCACCCGTGGCAGCAGCTCGTGCAGCCTCGAGCTCTGCTTCGAGCTCAGCAGTACGCTCTTGTGCAGCTTCAGCAGCAGCATTCGCCTGATCGACAGCAGCCGTGTCAACCACAGCTTCGCTATCAGAGCTACCGCACGCGGCGGCGATCATCGCCAACGCAAGCAAGAGCGCTAGCAGCTTCTTGAGCCCGATCGGACCCTTGTGTCTATATTTGATCATTGTTGTCGTTTTAGTCATTGTTGTGTTCCCCCTGATGGTCGTTTCTCGTTGAATGTCACCCGGCCGTAGATCACAGTTCTGCTGCCCCCTTGAGTTGCAGATCATCGGCGTGGTGACAGGCGACCCAGCGGTTGGGTGCCGTAATTCGGAGAATGGGTATTTCGCTGCGGCAGCGATCGGTGGCGTACTGGCAACGGGTGTGAAACACACAGCCATCGGGCGGCGTGATGGGGCTTGGTATGTCGCCGTGGAGGATGATGCGGTCATTGGTTCGGTGGGTCGACGGCAACGCTTGGGGCTCGGCCGACAGCAGCGCCTCGGAGTAGGGGTGCCGGGGCTGGGCCACCAGGGCCTCGGTGGGCGAGATCTCCATGAGCCGCCCCAGATACATCACGCCGATCCGGTCACTGATGTGGGCGACCACGCTCAGATCGTGGGTGATGAACAGATAGGACAGATCAAGTTCGGCTTGCAGCTTGGCGAACAGGTTGAGGATGTCAGCCTGGATGGAGACGTCGAGTGCTGAAACCACCTCGTCGCAGATGAGCAGCTCCGGGCTGAGGGTCAGCGCTCGGGCGATGTTGACCCGCTGCCGCTGCCCCCCGGAGAGTTCGTGAGGATGGCGGTCGCCGTGTTCAGGGTCAAGACCGACGCGCTCCAATAGCTCGTCGACCGTCTTTCGCTCGACCGCTCTGTCGCTGTCTCCCTGGATCCGCAGCGGTTCGGCGATGCTGGCTCGGATTGTCATCCGAGGGTCGAGGGCCTCGTTCGGATCCTGGAATATCATCTGGAATCGGCGGCGGTGGGGGCGTAACCGACGCCCGCTCAGCTGGTCGAGCCGGACATCACCGAGGCTGATGGAGCCGGACACAGGGCGAACCAAACAAGAGATGGCTCTGGCTACGGTCGATTTTCCGGAACCCGATTCGCCGATAAGCCCAAAGGTCTCTTTCGGGTATATCTCAAAGCTGACGCCGTCGACGGCATGGACCCGCGCTTTGCGGTTCCCGTGAACAGGAAACTGGACAACAAGATCCTCGCCCGCCAGAAGCGGTGCGTCTGCACGCCCGTTGTCGCTGCTCGTCAAATTATCGGCCATCCGCTGCCCCCCTAGCGGTCAACGTCATAGTTACGCAACGGGTCCCCGACTGTCAATTTTGCAGCGACTCGTTCATCACCGTGCTGGTGACTTGGGCCTGGGCTGGGTCGCGAGACGCGACGACTGCTAGCGTCCGCCGCATGTCCAGTGTTGTTGAGAGCCCTGTCGTTGGAACCGTATGGAAGATTCAGATGACTGTCGGTGACGTCGTGGCCAAAGGTGACGACATCATGATCCTCGAGTCGATGAAGATGGAGATCCCGATCGAATCCGAGGTGGCGGGCACCATCATCACTATCACCGTCGCCGAAGGCGATCAGGTCGCCGAGGGAGACGCACTGGCGACCATCGGGTAGTACGTCTTTCGGCTCGTTCCTCGCCGAAACCCTGTCGACGGCCTTCACATCGACGGTCCCGACGGCAGGGAAAGCGCTCCCGGGAGATCAAGCTCCTCACTGCGATGGCAGCGGACTAGGCGTTCGCCTCCGATCGGCGCCAACACCTGCGGCTCGGAACACCGATCGACGGTGAACTCGCACCGAGGTCCAAAGCGGCAACCATCGGGCATTTGGTGCAACGACGGGACTCTGCCGGGGATGGTATACAGCTGATGGCTGCGACTCTCGGCCCGAGGTATCGCTCGTAGCAATCCCGAGGTGTATGGATGTTTTGGTGCGGTCAGGGCATCATCGATAGCGCTCTGTTCGACCACTTCTCCGGCATACATGGTGATGACCCGCTCACAGGTCTCGGCGACCACGCCGAGATCGTGGGTGATCAGTAAGACCGCGGTTCCGCGCTCGCGGCTGAGCTGGACTATCAGTTCCAGAATTTGGGCTTGGATGGTGACATCGAGGGCGGTGGTCGGCTCGTCGGCGATCAGCAGCTGGGGCTCGCAGATCAGCGCCATTGCGATCATGGCCCGCTGTCTCATACCGCCGGAGAGCTGATGCGGATATTCGTGATAACGCTGGGCTGGCTCCTGGATGCCGACGTCGCCGAGAAGATCGATTGACTGCTGCTTGGCGACGCGGCGCTTCACGCCCTGATGGGCCCGAAGGGTCGAGGCGATTTGATTTCCGACGGTGAAGACCGGATCGAGCGCAGTCATCGGCTCCTGAAAGATCATCGAGACCTCCCGGCCACGGATCCTTTCCATTTCCTTCTCGGTAGTGTCGAGCAAGGATCGACCGTTGAGGGTTATCTGACCCTCAACCCGGCTGTTGTGTTCTGGAAGCAGTCGCAGGATCGACAGCCCAGTCACCGACTTCCCGCTGCCACTCTCGCCGACCATGCCGACGATCTCGCCGCTATGGATCGAGAACGACGAGTCGCGAACCGCCTGTACCTCCCCCCGAAGCGACTGGAAGTAGATGCTCAGCTCGCGTACATCAAGGACCGGCTTGCGGTCAGCCTTTGATGTGCCTGGCTTGTCGCCGCTCTCGGATTTTTTAGTGACCGACGTCATGACCGGTGCACCCCTCCTGCGCCCAGGTCTGCATTGCCTAACGCTAAGTCGTCTTGCGGCAGGTCTAGCATTGGTTGACCGCCGAATTCAAGAGTGGACTGCGCTGTCGTGTGCGAGAGGCCGAGAAGGGCCTGGACCGTACTCG
The DNA here is from genome assembly GCA_041688925.1 of Acidimicrobiales bacterium. GTDB lineage: Bacteria > Actinomycetota > Acidimicrobiia > Acidimicrobiales > UBA10347 > UBA10347. The sequence goes on from JBDNHG010000601.1 coordinate 3,413, forward strand.
GTTGGGGGTGTCCGCTACCTATGCCCGAATGCCCCTTCTCTCCCGATACGTGGTAGCCCGGGGGAAGTCTGGATTGTGTGGGCGCACTCGCCGGGACCGACGACTTGCCAACTCCAAAACAGCCAGCATTGGTTCTGGCCTCAAGACTCGAGGATCTCGTCGACAACGACCACTTCCTTGAGGCCGCCGCCGTCGATGCGATCTGGCGCCTGACCAACCATCCGGGCACTCTGACCGCGGATGGCACGAGGACATCATTCCCGAGACCGACGATCCGCGACCGAGGTCGTGCCCGGCTGTCATCGCGGCTCACCGACCTATCCATCAGTCGTAACGCGAGGTCATACAGCCCGAGGAGCCAACGGGATCCCTGCCGGTGTTCGATGGCCGGCTGTGGCACGGCATCGGCGCAAACGTGTCCGACCATGATCGGCTTGTGGCGCGGATGACCGCCGTGAACCAGTGGTCATGTCGATCTCCTTCTGTTCAGGGCGAACGCAGCACCCAATTTGGAGAGCAGTTGCTGGCTGTTTAACATGACAGCGCGTTCATAAATGGGAGTGCGATGCTCGTCAAATCCGAGATTTCAGCAACCGTGTGGGAGATAAGGGTTTCTGAGGGAGACCAGGTAGAGGCGGGCGCTTCGCTCATCGTTCTCGAGTCCATGAAGATGGAGATCCCCGTTTCCGCTCCCGACGATGGTCGGGTGCTGAAGGTGCTCGTCACCGAAGGCCAGACGGTCGTCGAGGGCGACGGGCTCGTCGAACTGTTGTGACGGCAGCCGGTTGGACCGATGAACTCGCAGGACTCGCACAGCGACGAGAACCCATCGACCTTCCCGACGCCAACGTGTGGCCCCGCCGCGATGTCGAACTGCTGAACGTCGTTTCGGCGGTTCTCGGATCGGTCGCCGGGCTGCCCGCGTTCCGCGCTGTCCTGGCTCACTTCAATTTCATGACGGCCGAGACGTCACGGGTCTTCGCTGGCGTGCCGCCGGTCGTCAAGGCTGTTACCGGCGCGAAAATTGACAAGTTCAGGTTTGGTTGGTGTCAGGTCCACCCCCGCATCAGCGGGGTCATCGACAACGTCGCTACGGACGAGGAGCACGCGGTCGCGCAGATCCGTCGATTCTTGTCCTACCTGCCCTCGTCAGTCTACGAGCTGCCGCCACGCTCTGAGCCGACACCGCCCGACGTCGAGAGCGGCACCCTGAACGCGACGGTGCCGCTCAATCCGCGCCAGATCCGAGAAACCATCGCCGCGATCGTCGACGAGGGAAGCCTCGTCGAGATCGCGCCGCACCACAGTTGCTCGCGGGTAACCGCACTGGGCAGGATGGCCGGCTTCCCCGTGGCGGCCATGGCGAACGAGCCGACTCACCTCGGCGATGCCACCGACGTTGGCGCTCACGGGTGTTGTCGTTCAACGTCCTCGGCGATTCGCTGCGCGACGCCCTCGACCCGAACGAGCCCGCCGTCAGCTTCGACGGACGACGCTACGCGGTCACCGGCGACCGGTCGTCGAGTCCACCGATGCCGAGTCGATCAATCCATCGTGAGCGGAGCGACATGAAGCACCTGAGAATCGCCGAGTTCGGCGACGGCCTGGCGAGCGCCTACTGCGGACGGTTGTTCGCCGGAACCGGTGCCGAGGTCGTGGTCGTGGAGCCCGACGGGGGTTATCGCCTGCGTAGCGAAGGCCGCTGGGTCGACGATGTCGATCAGTCCGTGCTCCACGGGTACCTGGCGATGGGGAAACGCTCGGTCGCCGGACGTGGCCGGGCCGAACTCGAGAAGCGAATCATAGCGTGGGCCGATGTGGTCATCTCCGACGACCTGGCCGGACGGGAAGCAGTCGAGCTTCGGTCGGCGGCCATCGCCGAGACCGACCCATCGGTCGTGCACGTGATCATCACCGGCTTCGGCACGACCGGGCCCTGCGCCGACTGGTGCACCAGCCGGCTGATCGACTGGGCCGCCGGTGGCTATCTATATCTCACCGGAGATCCCGATCGCGAACCGATCCAGGGAGGCGGTCCTTGGGCTTCCTACATCACCGGCGGCACGGCCGCTGTCGCAGCGCAGGCCGCGGTGTTCGACGCTGTGCGGACCGGCGAGGGTCAGATCATTGACATCAGCGCGATGGAGTCGGTTGCGTCCGCCCATCAGTGGACCCTGACCATGTACACGCACACCGGAGCCGTGAAGGGCCGATGGGGTGCCCGCTTCGGCGAGTCCTATCATCCGATGTCCCTATACCGCTGCTCTGACAACCGCTGGATCTGCATCGGCGCACCGAGTCGCGACCAGTGGGAGAACTTCTGCATCACCCTGGACATCGTCGACCTACTCGCCGACGATGACCTCTACGCTCCGGGTGTTCGCTTCGAGCGGGCCGACGAGATCGATCGCATGGCCCAACCGTGGCTCGACCAGCGCACGGCCGAAGAAGCCGTCGCCGCTCTACAGGCGAATCGGGTCCCGGCGAGCGAAGTGCTGGACTACGCCGCGGTGCTCGAAATGGAACAACTCGCCGAGCGGGACTTCTTACGCAGCATCCCAGTGGGCCCGAACGAGGGTCTGGTGCCGCACGTACCTTTCGTGCTCGATCCCACACTCGAGCTCACCCCAGCTCCCAAGCTCGGCGCCGACGATGCGTGGTTCGATCAGCGCAGCAGCGAAGTCGACAAACGACGACTGCCCAAAATCAACCTTTCGGAGATTCGCGTCGCCGAGTTCTCGGTTGCATGGGCCGGCCCGCTCGTCGGCAGGTTCCTTGGTGACCTCGGCCTCGACGTCGTGAAGGTCGAGCATCCCTATTCCCGCGGCCTCGGCATGTCCGGTGCCGTGCCCGATCCGGGCGATCGGCCCTGGCAATGGGGCGACTTGGCCCCAGCGCCGATTCGGTCAGAGATCTTCCCCGACGCCGACCCTGGCGAGCATCCATGGAACCGCATGGGCATCTGGAACAAGATGAATCGCGGCAAACGAAGCCTGTGCCTCGACGCAAAGGCCCCGCACGGCGACGAGATCCTGCGGCGCATCATCGAATCATCCGACGTCGTCGTTCACAATTACTCTCCGCGTGGGGCGACGTCGCTCGGCATCGACGGACCACAAGTCGAGGCGATCCGGTCCGACATCGTTTCGGTCGCGATGACCGGCTATGGCGAGACTGGTCCGATGCGCAGCCATACCTCCTATGGGCCGATACTGGAAGCCGCCGGCGGCTTCAACATGTCCACGGGTTATCCCGATCACTTTCCGCTACGGGTCGGCGTCGCGCTTCCCGACGCGATCGGTGGTGTCCACGGGACCTTCGCAGTTCTCGCCGCGCTGTGGGAGCAGCGGATCAATGGCACCTCGGTTCACATCGACTTGTCACAGCTCGAGACAGCCCTGAGCTTTGCCGGCGAGGCGCTACTCGAGACATCGCTCGACAAGCGGGCCCGAGAGCCGATCGGAAATCGGTCTCGAGATCATGCGCCCCAGGGTGTGTACCCGTGTTCTGGCGAGGACTCTTGGCTCGCCGTGACGGTCTCTTCGGACCGGGCGTGGACCGCTACCTGCCGGGTCCTCGACCTGCCCGGTGACGACCTTGCGTCCCTCGATGTGACACAACGGCGCCGGCGTCACGATGAGCTCGACTCGCTCATCTCGGCCGCGACGCGGTCATCCTCGGCCGATGAGGCGGCCGCGGCGCTTCAGGCGTCGGGTGTGGCGGCATGCCCGGCGTACACCGCCCGCGACCTCGTCGAGAGCCCCCAGTTGCAGTCGCGAGGTTTCATGGTCGAGCTCGAACACGCCGACATCGGGCGGCGCTCGTTTCCAGGTCGGGCGTTTCGCCTGCGTGGGAGCCAGACACCTCTGGCGCCCCCGCCTCTACTCGGTGAGCACAACTCCGAAGTGCTGGTCCAACTCGGCTTCGACCAGATGGCGATCGACCGGGCGACCGCCGCCGGCACCCTCGCCTCGGCTCCACCGCTCGACTGATCACACACCCGCCGACTTGCCCAGGAGAAACCGTGACAAGCGATGAAAGCACGACTGCCCCAGTTCCAACCGGTTGGGAGGACGAGCTCGCCGAACTCGAGCGACGCGTCGAGCTCGCCGAACGCCAGGGCGGATCCGATGCCGTGGAACGACATCACGCCAAGGGTCGGCTGACCATTCGCGAGCGGATCGCCCAGCTGGCCGACCCGAGCACCTTCCGCGGGGTGGGGCGACTCGCGGGTTCGAGCACGTACGACGAGATGGGCAGACTCGTCGACTTCGTGCCGTCAAATCTCGTCTTCGGAAACGCGAGGATCGACACCCACCCGGTGGTCCTGACCGGATACGACTTCACCGTCAGAGGCGGAGCGTCTGACGCCTCGGTTGGGGCCAAACGGCCCTACGCGGATCGCATGGCCCACGATCAGCGAGTGCCACTGGTCCGTCTGCTCGAGGGAGCCGGGGGTAGCGTCAAATCGATCGAGTCGCTCGGCCACTCGTATGTCTCGGAGATCGTCGGGTGGGACTACGCGGTGCGCAACCTTTCGACCGTGCCCGTCGTTGCCGCAGCGCTCGGGCCGGTTGCCGGTCTGCCGGCCGCCGAGGTGCCCGCGTCACACTTCTCGGTGATGGTGAAGGGGGCGGCTCAGGTGTTCGCCGCCGGCCCTCCCCTCGTACACGCTGCCACCGGGGTCGAGGTCACGAAGGAGGAGCTCGGCGGGTGGGAAGTTGCTACCCGCGCTGGGACCGTTGACAACGCCGTCGACAGTGAGGCCGAGGCGTTCGCCGAGGTGCGACGGTTCCTGTCATATCTGCCGGCGAATGTGTATCAGCTGCCACCGGTCCTTCCCACCGATGATCCCGTCGACCGAACCGATCTATGGCTTCGCGAGGCGGTCCCGCGCACGCGAACTCCGTCTGACACCCGTCGTATCATCAGATCAATCGTCGACGAGGGGACGATGTTCGAAATCGGTTCGAGGTTCGGTCGAGCAGTGGTGGCCACCCTCGGTCGTATCGCTGGCCACCCGGTTGCGGTACTCGGTACCGATGGGCGATTCGACGGCGCTGGGTTCTCGACCGAGGCGTCTACGAAGCTCACCCGGTTCGTGGATTTCGCCGACACTTTCCACCTTCCTGTCGTCTACCTCTCGACTATCTCTCAGTGAATGGAATCGGTGTGAATCGTGAATTGTGAATCGTGAGCGATATGTGGGACTTGAGAGAATTATGCATGATATGCGGGACTTGCGTGATTATGGGTGATATAGACGATATGTGGGGACTTAAGAGATTTGTTCGAGTATAGCCTCGATGCTACGGACGCATAGCAGCTAGGTTTTCATTCTGAATTTGCGGGTGA
>JBDNHG010000602.1:0-3366 GCA_041688925.1 Acidimicrobiales bacterium
ACGCCATCGGCCGACACCATCTGCTTGGTGGGATCAGACGGCGACTGCTGGGTCGGAGCGGCGACGGTGTGACCGGCCGACGTGGTGATGTATTCGGGCGTGAACGACTCGCCGGTGTAGGGGCAGACCATGTCGACGGGCATGCGCACGTCTTGGGTATCGGTCGTCATCTGCACCAGCGTGTAGCGCATGGCGTCGGCGCCGTGGCTGTAGATGATGTCGCGCGGATCGACGCCATTGCCAAGGCTCTTCGACATCTTCTGGCCGTGGCCGTCTTGCACCATGGCGTGAATGAACACATCGTCGAAGGGCAGTTGGCCGTCGAGGAAATAGCGGTTGAACATCACCATGCGGCTCACCCAGAGTGTGATGATCTCGCGGGCCGTCGACAGCACCGACGTTGGGTTGTAGCTCTCGAGCAGGCCAACAGTTTCGGGGAAGTCGTCGGGGAATGGCCAGCCCATGGTCGAGATCGGCCAGAGTGCCGAGGAGAACCAGGTGTCGAGCACGTCGGCGTCTCGGCTGTAGCCGGCGGCCTCGACTGCGGCCACGAGTTCGACCTCGCCGGTTGCGTTTGGTTCTTCCGAGCGGCGCAGGGTCGCGTCCGGCGGAATGCAGATCACTTCTTCGATCTCGGTAGCGGTCACCCGCCGCGCGTGGTGTGAGGCGCCCATCAGGTTCCAGTCGCTGTCGACACGAACGGCTTCGTCGATGCCGACACGCTCGAGTGCCTCGACGACCTCGTTGGGTGCGGCCGACTCGTCGACGAGTCGCATCCAGACCGGGATCTGATGTCCCCACCACAGCTGGCGGCTGATGCACCAGTCGCGAATGTTGTCGTGCCATGAGAAATAGGTGCGGGCGTAGCGGTCGGGAAAGAAGCGCAGGTCGCCGTCGCCGGTCGCGTCGGGTGAACGTTCGGCAACACCCTCGGGCAGCGCGGGAACCTGGTCTTCGGGCTGGGCGCGCAATGCCGAGCCACGCAGGCGGTCATCGGTAACGGCGACATACCACTGGTCGCTGAGCCATGGCTCGATCGCAACATGGCTGCGATAGCTGTGGCCGACCGAGTGTGTGTAGTCGCGGACTTCGGCGAGCAGGCCGTTGGTGTCGAACCATTCGACGATCGCGGTGCGGGCGTCTTCGCGGCTCATGCCGACGAACCGGCGGGCTTCGTCGCTGACGTCGTCCCAGCCATATTGGTCGCTGATCGAGCCGTCGGGACCCATGATGTTGATGACGGGAAGTTCGTGGCGCAGGCCGATGTCCCAGTCGTTCTGGTCATGGGCGGGCGTGACCTTGAGGAAGCCGCTGGCGTATTGCGCCTTGGTGTCGCCCTCGGGGTCAGCCATGACGACATAGTCGTCGGCAACGATTGGAATGCGACGGCCAACGATCGGCAGGTTGACGTACTTGCCGATTACCGACTCGGCCAGTGGATCGTCGGGGTTGACGGCGACGGCGGTGTCACCAAGCATTGTTTCGGGGCGAGTGGTGGCCACGGTGACATGGCCGCTGCCGTCAGACAATGGGTACGTGAGGTACCACATGTGGCCGTCGATCTCTTCCATCTCGACCTCGTCGTCAGACAGCGCCGTGCGAGTCGCAGGGTCCCAGTTGACGAGGCGTTTGCCGCGATAGATGAGCCCGTCGTCGAAGAGCTTGAAGAACGCGTGACGCACTGCGGTTGCGCACATGTCGTCCATCGTGAATCGAGTGCGATCCCAGTCGCATGACGCACCCATTGCCTTGAGCTGCTCGAGAATGGTGGCTTCGTATTCGTCTTTCCACGTCTGGGTGGTTTCGATGAATGCTTCGCGGCCCATATCGAGGCGTTTGATGCCGTCGGCCAACAGCCGTTTTTCGACCACCGTCTGGGTGGCGATGCCGGCGTGGTCGGTACCCGGCATCCACAACGTGGGTTTGCCGAGCATGCGATGGAAGCGCACGAGCACGTCTTGCAGCGTGTTGTTCAGTGCATGCCCAAGGTGCAACGCAGCCGTGACGTTCGGAGGAGGAATCACCACCGAATACGTTTCGATCCCCGGGTCAACCGCCGTGGCGTGGAACGCATCGGCGGCGTCCCACTTGGCCGTGACCGCAGCCTCGGTATCGGCCGGGACGTACGCCTTCGCAAGCTCACTCATAGGTGGGCAAGGGTAATTGCCAACATGGCAGGTGACGCGTTGCATTCGGCGGTGTCCAGCACGGCAGCGTCAAGGTACGGGTTGTAGGTACCGTTGCTGGCATGGCCGGAAAGATGCATCGTGGGTTCACACTTGTGTGTGTGGGGGCGTTCGTACTGCTGCTCGCCACGGGATGCGCTGCAGGCAACGGCACCTACAGCACCGACCAGGCTGGATTCTTCAGCGGCATCTGGCACGGATGGATCGCGCCGTTCGCCCTGATCGGCCACATCTTCGATCGCGACATCCGCATTTATGAACCAAACAACACCGGCATTTGGTACGACGTCGGTTTCTATGTCGCCGTGATCTCTGGATTCGGATCGTTGTCGCTGCGGCGCACAACCAAGCGTGAAAAACGACGCGAACGCAGCGCTGGACGGAACCGACGCGCCGGCTACGACGACTGAGGCAACCTATGGGACAACGACTCGACAATGCGAAGGCGCTGTATCTCGAAGCGATTCGTGATGGCAATGCGGCCGAAGCGATCGGCAAGTACGCGGGCACCCGCTACACGCAGCACTCGACACCGGTCAAGGACGGTCCGGCAGGTTTCATCGAGTTCTTCGAGGATTTTCATCGGCGTAACCCGATCCGCGATATCGAAATTGTCCGGTCATTCGAAGACGGTCCCTATGTCTTCTTACATGTGGTGCAGACGTTGAACAACGGCGAATTCCGCTATGTAACCGCCGACATCTTTGACACCGATGACGATGCCAAATTGATCGAGCACTGGGACATGATCGACGAGATCGTCGGCGACACCGTGTCAGGAAACAGCCAAGTCGATGGCCCTACCGAACCGACCGATCTCGACAAGACCGAAGCGAACAAGGCGCTGGTGCGCAGCTTCCTGAACGACGTGTTGAAGAACGGAGCTGTCGACAAGCTCACCGACTACGTCTCGACCCATGAGTACATCCAGCACAACCCGAACATCGGTGACGGCCTCGACGCCTTCACCCACTATCTGGCCGACCTGGCGGCGAAGGGTCAGGCGATGCGATACGTAGAGGTCTACAACGTGATCGGCTGCGGCAACTTCGTGGCGGCGATGTCGAAGATCAACCTCGCCGGTAGCGATACCGCAGCGATCGATCTCTTTCGGGTCGCCGATGGGCTCATCGTCGACCACTGGGACGTGATGGAAGAGATCACGCCCGAAGACACCTGG
>JBDNHG010000603.1:0-3323 GCA_041688925.1 Acidimicrobiales bacterium
CCGCACGCCATCGATGGATTCAGCACCGCTGTCTGCGATGAGTTCGCGAATATGTATGCCCATTTCGGCAGCGGCGATCTGATCAACGTCGGTGCTGATGCTCAGCTGAGCGAACGCGATCTCGCCGGCGCGGGGCGAGCCTGGGGGAGCGATGAGCGAGTCGCCGCCCTCGCCATAGGGCGATTGCAATGCGATGCCGTCGAGCGGGCCACCAGGCTGAGCGTCAACGCTCAGCTGCTCAAAGAATGTGGTCATTGTCGACTGGACTTCGGGATCGTCGACGCCCTGTGGCGCCTCGAACACGATGGCACCTGCTTGGCCGCCGCCGAGCCCGCCAAAGTATTCGTCAAGGATCGAGGCGCCGTCACGTGACTCGGATTCGGGGATGCTGAAGCTGCCGTCGTAGGCGGTGCCGATGGCGCCTGTCAAACCCATCGAGAGAATGAGGATGGCGATCCAGCCGCCGATGACCTGCCATGAATGATGGAAGCACCAGCGAGCGAGACGTGAATACATTAACTACTCCGAGAGTTCTGTCGGCCACCGCAAGCCTGTGAGGTTGCGCTACGGGATCGTAGCGGGACGGCGCGAGGTCGGTCTGAGCGTTACGAGCCATGAGACAAACGTCACCTCGGGCACTCGTCGAAACCCGTCCGATGTGAGCGAGTCCTTGGGTTGAGCGTGGGCTTCGTAGTGCGGTGAACCTGGATTCAGTGGAGTCGGTATTGGTTGCTGTGCTCGTTGAGCGAATCGGCTCACTCAGCGGCGTCAGGATGCGAGAGATCTGTCAAGCACTCGAGGTAGCCGTGGACTGCCGGTAGTCGATCAGCTCTTGTCCGAGTCGGTGTTGTCTGAGTCGGTGTTGCCTGGGCTGGGCTTGGCTGCAGTTTCGCCTTGGTTGAGCGACCCGGCAAAGGCGAGTGCTTGGGCAAGCCCGGCCGCACGCTTGTAGAGCACCTCGAAATACAGCTCAGGGGCTGAGGTCTTGCCAGGAATGGGCGCCTTGCCCAGCGAGCGGATGACCGCTGTTGGGTCTGCCGTCTCGAGTGCGTAGTCGTTGCGGATGGGCAACGAGGTTGGGTCGCCCCAGTACTTCAGCGGATCGAGTTTCGGCTTCTTGCGGCTCTTCTTGCGTTTGCGGCCGCCCGAGTTCTGGTTGTTGGCGCCCGAACTGTTGCCGCTGTTGGCATTTCCGCGATTCTGGTTTGATCCGTTGTTGGCGTTCATGCGGATGCTCCGGCAAGTTCGTCGGTCGCGTCGGTGTCGGTGTCGTCGATCTGCTCTTCGTAGTCGAGCAGCATGTCGGGATCGAGGCCGAGCGCAACCTGCAGCTGCTGAGCATCGAGATCGCCAATCGAGCTCGACTTGGGCAGCACGATGTTGGCGATCTCACGTTTGCCGGCGACAATTTCTTCGACCCGTTCATCGATGGTGCCAGGGCAAATGAGGCGGTGACAGATGACGGTCTTGGTCTGGCCAATACGCCAGACACGATCTCGGGCTTGGTCCTCGACCGCGGGGTTCCACCAGCGATCGAACAGCACCACATGGCTGGCGGCGGTCAGGTTGAGACCGGTGCCTCCGGCCTTGAGAGACAACACGAGGATGCCGGGGCCTTCACGAGCTTGGAACTCTTCGACCATACGGTCACGGGCACCTCGAGACAGCCCGCCGTGATAGCAGTTGACCTCGGTGCCGGTGCGCTCGGTGAGATAACCAGCAAGCCGCTCGCCCCACGACGCGAAGTGGGTGAACACGAGCATGCGCTCGTTGGAGGCAAACACCGTCTCGACGATCTCGTTGAGTCGTGCCACCTTGCCCGAACGTCCGTGGATTTCGAGATCCTCATCGTCGCTGTTGTAGTTGAGCGGATGGTTGCAGATCTGCTTGAGAGCGGTGATCGCTACGAGCACGGCGCCCTTGCGACTCGGCGTGCCGACATCGGCAGCAGCCGTCTCGGCGCTCAGGTCGTTGATGACTGCTTGGTACAGGCCGATTTGTTCCGGCGTCATCGCACAATGATCGAGCTCGTCGATGCGGTCGGGTAGTTCGGCAGCGATGGCTGGTTCGGCCTTGGTGCGGCGATAGACGAGAATGCCGTTCAACGCAGACAGTGCGTCTTCGTTGTCGGCCTTGCTCTTGCGCGCTGGTGTCAGCTGGGCAATGAACTGAGCCCGGGGTCCGAGCAGGCCAGGGTTGGCCCAGTCAAGAATCGACCACAGGTCGCCCAGACCGTTTTCGATTGGTGTGCCGGTCAACGCCAGGCGGGTGTGGGCATCGATGCGGCGTAACTGCCGGCTGGTTTCAGCAGCTGGATTCTTGATTGCTTGGGCTTCGTCGATCACGGCTTTGCCGAATCGGACCTTTTCGAGAAGGTCGATATCGCGGACGGCAGTGCCGTAGGTCGTGATGACGATGTCTGTGGCTTTGGCTGCATCGAGGAAGTCTTTGCCCTTGCGGCGATTCTGCCCATGATGCACGAACACATCGAGGCCAGGCATGAACTTCTTGGCTTCAGATGCCCAGTTGCCGACGACGGCCGGCGGCGCAATGACCAGTGCTGGGCCATGCTTTCGGGAGCCAAGCAATGAGGCAAGGGTCGTCGGCGTCTTGCCGAGACCCATGTCGAGGGCGAGGCAGCCGCCCAGGCCCGCTTCGTCGAGGAAGTTGAGCCAGGCATGAGCATCGGCCTGATAAGAGCGCAGTTCGCCGATGAAACCAGGCGGCTTCGGGTCGGGTTCTTCGGGCAGTGTCTTGAGGCTGCGCAGCAGGTCAGCGGCCCAACCCCCGCCGCCGATCGACATCTGGCCACCAAAGGGGTTTCCTTCGAGGCCAAGCGCATGGCGCAACATCTCGGCGCCGCTCATCTTGGTCTTGTTGGCTCGTTCGGCCAACGCCTCGGCCGCGGCAGCGAGGTCGACCTTGTCGAGTTCGATCCACTCGCCTTGCGACTTGATCATTGGTCGAGCTTCGCTGGCGAGCTGGGAGATTTCGGCCGCACTCAACTCGACGTCGCCGAACACCGCCGACCAGCGCACATCGGCAAGTTGTTGTGCCCCGACGACCGTCTCGGCCGATTCGGAGGTCAATCGCAGCGTCGGAGTCGTTCGCTTTCTGGACAGAGCGGGAACAGCGACGTCGAAGCCGGCGGTGACGAGCGAATCGCCCATGTCAGACATCAGCTGCCAGGCTTCGTCCTGGCTCAGGATGACCTCGCCGCGCCGACGACCGCCTGGTCGCAACAATGCAGGGAAAAGGCGCTCGAGCCGCTGGATCTGGCGATTGATCGTCTTTGACTTGGTCTGCGACGCGGTCGCCATTGC
>JBDNHG010000604.1:0-5270 GCA_041688925.1 Acidimicrobiales bacterium
CGCCATCCATCGATGCCGTCAGCCGATCGACCCGATCGAGCTTGATAACCGCCTCGGCGACGTCATAGTCCAGATTGTGCGCATGCGCGACTCGCACCACCTCGACCGACTGCCCCGTCAACGCCGAGGCGAGCAACGTCGGTGTCGACACCTGGTGATCGCTGTCAGCAATGATTGCGTAGAGCAGTCGGTTCGTCTGCTCGCCGGTTGTGGCATAGTCGGCGAGTGCATCACGCAAGTTGCGCACCGCCTGGTCGATTTGGGGATCGTTCGAACTCATGGCGCCCGTGGCTTCGAGATGATTGAGCCGTTCGACGTCTAGCCGAGCAGCCTCGACCTTGTCGGTGTCACGGAACCGCACATCGACCGAATTGGTCGCAGCGAGAAGTTGCATCATGACCCGCGCTGTCTCGGCGTCGGACGACGTGCCCGCTGCTACTAGGCCTCGCAGCACCCGCAACCGCCGGTCGAGTTCGGGGTCATTGTCGCTACCACGGAATGACTTGACGTTTGCCACGGCCGCAGCGATCTTCAATGGCGAACCGAGATTGATGGAGAACGACTCGAGCGCGTCGGCCGCCCGGCGAATCGCTGCCGACATCGCCGCACCATCGCCACTGATGGAATCGAGCAGCGAGGTGACACCGACCGGCATGTCTGACAGCAGCTCGGCCTCTTGGACCAATGAGATCGCATCGTCGAGGTTGCTCGGCCATGCCTGCAACTTCGACGCTAACTCTCGCGACGCTGCGACATCCATCCCCATCAGGCCTGTTGACATATTTTAAGTATGTTTCATGTATTTTCCTGTGTCAACAACAACGGCCGAAGCTCACAGTGAGCACCGATCTCAGGGTCCGAGAGCGACGCGACCCGTTCGACTGCATCGGCATACCCGCCGACCCCCTTGGCGCCAGCGAAAACTTCTTGGGCTTGCGCAATGTCGGAGTGCAGATGACCGTCGCGTTACTGCGGCTGAGCGCTGCCAAGGTGCGGTGTTATCGAATGGCCGACCCACGAGTCTCCTAGGCTCATCTCATGAGCGCTACCTCGACTGCGGCGACCCGGCTGGTCGTGGTCGAAGACAGCCTGCTGGTGCGCGAGGGCCTGCTCAGTCTGTTGGCTGCTGCGCCGGGTATCGCTGTGGTCGCAGCCTGCGCGTCGCTCGACGAGGCGCGTGCCGCTGTCGACGCCTATGAGCCCGACGTCGTGATGACCGATATCCGTATGCCTCCCGACCATGGCGACGAGGGCATTCAGCTCGCCGAAGAACTTCGTGCCAGTCGACCCGACATGGGGGTATTGGTGCTGTCACAATTCGTCGAGCCGGCCTACGCCATAGCGCTGCTCGGCAATGGCAGCGGTGGCGGCCGGCGGATCGTTTCTCGACGACGACGTCGTCAACGCCCTGGTCCGCGCCCGCACCCAGGTCGCCGATTCGCCACTGACGACATTGACCGAACGTGAACAAGAAGTGCTCGCCGAACTCGCAACGGGCGCGACCAACGCACTCATCGCCGAACGGTTGTATGTCTCGGCCAACGCCATAGAGAAACACTCAAACTCGATCTTCTCGAAGCTCGGCCTGACCGACAGTGACAAAATCAATCGCCGCGTCGCCGCGGTGCTCATGTTCTTGTCTGGCGAAGAAATCTCTGCCTGATCGACCCGGCGCCTCAGAGATTGCGCGAGTAGGCAGAGCGCGAAGCTCGAAAGCCGCGCAACTCGTGGGCCTGCCAGAGGACTTGTCGACCTACTCGCTAGCGCCCCTCAGTCTGCGAACATGGACCATGATCTCTTTCCGGCAGACTCCCCCATGAGTGTCGCCGTCGACGAGGTTCGCGACTCGATCGAGTCGCTGCAAGACGAACAGCGTCGCAGCCTGACCACCTTCATCGTGCTCGACGCGGCGTTGACCGCAGCCGCTGTGCCGTTCGTCCTCGGCGTGTGGCTGACCGTCGCCCACGAGCCGTACCTACTGGCGGTAGCAGTCGTGGTTGCGGCGGCCGCATGTGTGATGGCACTCGCGGCACACCGCGCTCGTTGCGGAGAAACCTCGGCTGCGGTCGGCTGGTTAGCGGCCGGGAACTGGATTGCCATCGCCGCTGGCGCCTTCCTCGCACCAACCGTCTGGCCGATCTACCCGATCGCCGCCTTGTTGCCTGCCGTCGTTGCCGCGTCGTATGTGCGTCAAGATCAGTTCCGGTGGTATCTCGCCGCATCGGTGACCGTTGCCACCAGCACAACGCTGCTTGGGTTGTTCACAAACATCACGTCGATAGAGGAAGACGTGCCCGAGTGGACCTTCACGATGCTTCAGGCCATATTCGTGCCAATCATGACCGGCGCAATCGGCTTCCTCGCGTTGCAGAATTTTGCCAGGGTGCGACTGCTGGTCACGAGCATGGGCGATGCCTACGACTCGGTCCGTTTTCAGGCAAATGATCTGTTCGCCAGCAGGTCGCGCATGATCGCTGCCACCGATCGCGAACGCCGTCGCATCGAACGAGACCTGCACGATGGCACCCAGCAACACTTCGTAGCCATGAGCATGCAGCTTGCAGCGCTCAAGAACCAGCTCCCGCCCGGTGCTGAAGAACTGCGGGCTCAGGTCGATCGGCTGCGAGACGACGTCAAGGCGGCCCAACGCAACCTCCGTGAACTGACTGCCGCGATCTACCCGCCGACCTTGTCCCAGCATGGGCTGACGTCGGCGATTCGTTTCATCGCCGATCGCTTCACCACAAACGTGACCGCCCAGATAACCAATGTCGGTCGTTGTGCGCCCGACATCGAAGCTGCCGTGTACTTCACCTGCATGGAGGCGCTGCAAAACGCGTCGAAACACGCCGGCCCCGATGCGCACGTGCAGATCGAGCTGCGACGCGATGATGATCAGCTGGCCTTCGTCATCGCCGACGATGGCCCCGGTTTCGATGTTGCCGCCATTGCAATCGCCGGCGGAACGGCCAACATGCACGACCGCATGACCGCAGTGCTCGGGACCCTGACCATCGAGTCGGGCGCCGGCATCGGCACCACGGTTCGGGGCAACGTGCCCGTCCCAAAACGCGAGTGAGCGGCCACCTTCCCGAAGGAAGATGACCGCTCGGTTCCCGCTGGTTGGGTGGCGAGATCAGTCTCGACCCTGAGGGCCGGTAGGCAGGGTGCAGGTTTCGCCATAGCTGCTGCTGGTGCAGTGGCCGCCAAGGGCGAGCACTGCATCGACAACCGCGTCGCAGGCCGAACCGAATGCGCAGTGATGCTGGATCGCAAACACATGGCTGCCGTCATCGGTGGTGATGAAACCAGGTGAGCAACCGCCAGGAGCAGAAGAAACAACCCAACCGTCAGGGCAACCGTTGTTGAATTCGAGGCCGACGAGCTTGAGGGTCAAGAACTCAGGTGAACAACCGCCAGGAGCAGATGAAACGACCCACTTGTCATGGCACCCGTTGGTGTCATCGACCCCACCCGGCTTTGTCGTCAGATTCTCGGGCACACAACCAAACCGTCCATCGACGAATCCATCCGGACAGCCCTGGGTGGCTGCCAGCACGGCGGTGTTGGCCTTTTTGGTGTCGCGGGTTTGTGCGTCGGCGCCGGGCGCAGCGATCGACAAGACGAGCAGGAATGCCGTCAGTGATGCCATCAGAAGCTGTAGCAGTTTGCGGTTCGAGGTCGTCGAGGTGTGGGTGAGCGTTTCCATTTTGTTCTTCCTTTTGTTGGCGGACCGCCGTGCGGCCCTTGATGTAACCCACTCTGACGACGCATCGAGAGGCGCACGATGGTGGTGGTCACAAACCCGCACTACGGCTACCCGGAAGTGCGTCGTCTATGGACTTTTCGGCGGTGACTTCCGCCACGAAACCAGCTGGTCAGCGGCCTGAAAGCCTGCTCATCACCGCGGCGGAGCGACCATCGACCGGTGCAAGATCGCCGATCAGGGTGAGTTCGGACCCCGATCGGCCGATACTTGAGCGGTGGCACGGTGGACCCGAGCGCAGGTCGAGCAATTCGCTCCTGACGACAAGTCGGTCAAGGCTGCGCTGAAACTGGCTCGACCGGGTCCATGGTCCGATACCGGCAGCACCGACACGCTTGTCTGGGGCAAGTGCCAAGGAAGCGGGAAGACGCCGTATCAAGTCAGCGTCGATCTCACCGGCCCGGCAGCGAAATGCACCTGCCCGTCCCGCAAGTTCCCGTGCAAACACGGCGTGGCGCTACTGATGATGTGGGTCGATGGCAACGGCACGATCAGCGAATCGGCAGCGCCCGCCGACTTCGCCAGCGACTGGGCGCAAGGCCGAACCAATCGAGCGGTGTCCAAGACAGCAACGGCAGACCGGGCGTCGGAACCCGTCGATCCCGAAGCGGTAGCGAGACGCCTCGAAAAGCGACTCGCTCTCATGACCGCTGGCGTCGACGACTTCAACACCTGGCTCTGCGATCTGTATCGCCGCGGCTTCGCTTCTGCCCGCCAGCAGCCCTACAGCTTCTGGGAGGAACCAGCCGCTCGCTTACTCGATTCACAGCTTCCCGGACTCGCCGAACGGGTCCGCGAAATGCCGGCGAGCCTTTTCGGCGACGACTGGGCCGACGCGTTACTCACCGAATCTGGCCGGTGGTACACCGCCGTACGGGCATGGCAGAGACGAGACCAACTCGATGCCGCAGACTTCGCCAACCTGCGCGTGTTTCTCGGCTGGCCAATCCCAACCGACGAGGTCCGCGCCACAACACCAATCGTCGATACCTGGGTTGTTCGCGGTTTACACCGCACCGATGACGGTCGCCTCAAGTCGCAGCGAACCTGGATTCATGGCGCCGAGACCAACACCCATGCGGTGTTGCTCGACTTCGCCGCAGCGGGCGCATTCCTTGATGCCGGGCATGTCGTCGGCTCTGCCGTCGCTGGTCCCCTGGCGCTCTATCCCGGCTCGGGTATTCGGCGCGCACTGTTCACCCAAGCTCCAACAGCCGCCGGATCGGCAACAACACTCGCCGACCCGGTCACCGTGACCGCTGCGCTCGCACAGATTGCCGAACATCTCGCCACAAACCCCTTTGCCGATCAACATCCGGCATGCCTGCGGGCCACGGTCGTGGTCGACGACCAGGCCGCTGCAACCGTCGTCGATGCCGATGGAGCGGCATTGCCGATCGCTACCGACTACGAACCATGGAATCTGCTCGCCCATTGTGGCGATCGTGACGTTCGCTTGTTCGGCGAAGTGACGGCGGGAAGTTTCCGCCCACTGACGGTTCAG
>JBDNHG010000605.1:0-2531 GCA_041688925.1 Acidimicrobiales bacterium
AGCTGAATAGTCCACCTTCCCAGCGACTCTTGCAGTCGCTGCGGACACCGTCCGAGCGTTCTACGGCAGTTGGATTGTTGTGGTGCCGGGTGCTTGGGTGTGTTGATTCGACAGGCGCAGCGGTAGGTCGGCGGTGTGGCGACAGCCGGTTTGAGCCATGACGTTGACGAGTTCGTCGGCGAGCACGTCATACGCATGGGCAGCTCCCTTGTGACCGAGTGCCGCAACGCCGAACAAGAACGCGCGTCCGCAGAACACGAAATCAGCGCCGACAGCCAGGGCCCGGGCTACATCGAGGCCTGATCGCACGCCACTATCGAAGATGACCGGCACCCGTCCGTCGACCTGTTCGAGGATCGCCGGCAATGCATCGATCGCCGCAATTGCGCCATCGAGCTGTCGGCCACCGTGGTTCGACACCCAGATCGAATCGGCGCCGTTGTCGAGGCAACGCTCGGCATCATCGGGATCAAGAATTCCCTTGACCACCAACGGCCCCCGCCACTCGTTGCGTACTTCGGCAAGGTAATCGAACGACAACGTGCCGCCGAGGCTGGCCCCAACAAAGCCGGCGATGTTTTGCATCGTGGCTTTGTCGACGTACTTCTCGAGTGTGCGGAACCGAGGCATGCCGTTGCGCAACACGCTCATCGACCACGCCGGATTCACCGCCGATTGCACAATCAGTTTGGGTCCGATCTTCGGGGGAACGCGGATCCGCGCCTTGACCTGGCGTTCGCGGCGGCTGCGCGCAGGTACATCGGCGGTGACCACGAGCGTGGTGAAACCGGCAACGCGCGCTCGCTCGATCAGGTCGTCGCGCATGTCCTTTTCACGCGGCGGATACAGCTGGAACCAGCCCATGCCGTCGGCGAGCGGGCCGGCAACCTCGGGCGACGTCGTCGACACGGTGCTCATGCAATACGGAATCCGCCGATCGGCGGCTGCGCTGGCCAGTGCTGCATCGGCGGCCGGCCAGATCAAGCCGGTCAATCCAATGGGGGCGATACCGATAGGAGCGGCGTAGGTCACGCCGAACAATTCGGTCTCGATCGAAGGGTCGAATCTGCCCTTGAGCAGCTGGGGCGTCAGTGTGATTTCGGCGAGCGAGTCGGCGTTGCGTTGGACCGCCTGATCAGCGCCGGTTCCACTGGCCAAGTATTCCCACGAGAAGAACGGGATGCGCTTCCGAGCTCGTCGTTCGAGGTCAGTGATCGCCGGGTAACGATCCATCAAGGGTGCAGCCATGAAGCCATTGTGCATCAAGTTCGCCGGCAGACGCGAGTCTTCCTGCGAACAATGCCTCTACCAGTTAGCCGCTATGTATTGCGTCTCGCAGAACTCATAGATGCCGTCGGTTGCTCCTTCGCGGCCCAGGCCAGACTGTTTCATTCCACCGAACGGCGCTGCCGGGTCTGACATCGCTCCCCGGTTCAGCCCGACCATGCCGCTTTGTAGCCGTTCGCTGACCTGAAGGCCGCGGCGCAGATCTTCGGTGTAGACGTAGGCAGCCAAACCCATTTCTGTGTCGTTTGCCTGAGCGATCACGTGATCGGTGTCGCTGAATGGGATAACCGGAGCGATGGGCCCGAAGATCTCTTCGCCCGTGATCGCTGACTGGTGGTCAACGTTGCCGAGCACCGTGGGCTCATAGAAATAGCCGGGGCCATCGATTGGTTTGCCGCCGAGTTCGGTCACGGCACCCCCAGCAACGGCAGCCTCGACCAGACCATGCATCGTCTCAACCGCGGCGGCATTGATCATTGGACCGCACGACACGTCGGCATCGAAGCCGCTTCCGACCTTGATCTCGGCCATCGCTACGGCCAACTTTGCGGTGAACTCAGCGGCCACATCGGCCTCGGCATAGAAACGATTCGCGGCGGTGCAGGTCTCGGCGCTATGACGCATCTTGGCCACCATCGCACCCTCGACAGCGGCGTCGAGGTCGGCATCGTTGAACACGATGAAGGGAGCGTTGCCGCCGAGCTCCATCACGGTCTTGAGCACCCGGTCGGCGCAGCGACGAAGAAGCACGCGTCCAACTTCGGTAGAACCGGTGAACGACACCATGCGGGTTGCCTTGTGTGCGACCGCAGCATCGAACCAGTCGCCCGACGTTTTGGTGGCCACCACATTGATGAGGCCGGCAGGAACGCCCGCCTCCTCGCACAACTCGGCGACGCGCAGCGCGGTCAACGGCGTCGCGCGAGGCGGCTTGATGACCACCGCGTTCCCGGCGCCCAGAGCTGGGGCGAGTTTGCGCGTGATCATTGCAGCCGGGAAGTTCCATGGCGTGACCATGACGACGACGCCCATCGGAGGATGGTGCACGATGATGCGTTTGTCGCCGCCGGGCGCCAAACCGATCGTGCCCTGTATTCGCACCGTCTCTTCGGCATTCCACCGGAAGAACTCGGCTGCGTAGGCGATCTCGCCGAGGGCATCAACACGGGGTTTGCCGTGTTCGTTCACGATCAAATCAGCAAGTTCGTCGGTGTGTTCGACAAGCGTCTGCCAGCAGTTGCGCA
>JBDNHG010000606.1:0-6641 GCA_041688925.1 Acidimicrobiales bacterium
AGAAGTCGCTACCGCAGCGGTAGTCCCGCGACGATTCCAGCCTCGTATTGGGTCTCGTGTCCTACTGGTTGATCACTTCGTTGCTTGGGTAGCCAAAGCAACGAAATGGAGCGCCCGAGGTGTTGCGGTCTTGCTGGCCGGGGCAGTCGCACAGTTGGTTGGGTTGCCGCTGCTGGTCGCTCTTCCAATCACTGCAGCGGTCGGGGTCAACGCCGGCCGCAACGGGCCAATTCGTTCCCGCAGGCACCTACGACGCTTGGCAGCAGGAGTAGCTCTCGGGTGCATCGCTCTCGTCGGGTCGTTCTCTTGGTCCTATACCGGCTACATGACCGCGGAAGGATCGGCGCCGTTCGCGGTGCGGACCGCCGATTGGATGCGCGACCATGGACTAAGTCCTCTTGTCGATGAACTCGAGGTTCGGCTGTACGGCAATCGCGAACCAAACAATGCCCCGGTCGACATCGACCACCTACCCGAGATAGTCACCATGGCAGCGGCTATTCCGCCGAACAGCGCTGGTCCAACGGCGATCGTCGGTCTGATCGACAACCAGCTCGACGGCGAAGGTTTGTGGACACCCAACGCTCGTTCCGTCGACGGAACCCCGGTGAGCTACACCACCTTCTTCCGACCAGACCCCGGCCACCAAAACGTCGTCGCCGCAGCCGTCTGGCTCAACCCCGATGCCACCCGCCTGGTGTATGCACCTGGCACAAAGCAGCCGCTTGGATCCGGGTGGGCATGGGACTCAGGGATCCCAATGTCAGAACGCCACGGCCTCGTCGCAGCGTTCAACGCCGGCTTCAAGTTCAAAGATATCGATAGCGGCGTGTTCACCGAAGGAAAGACCCCGTTCCCTCTGATCAACGGCGAGGCGTCACTCGTGATCTATGACGACGGCACCGTCGACATAGGCGCCTGGGGCACCGATCTCACCATGACCGACAACGTCGTAACCGTGCGCCAAAACTTGCAACTCGTTGTCGACAATGGCCGTCCCGTCGATGGGCTCTCCACGAGCATTCTTGGCGAATGGGGTAAACGCCGCTGGCAAGTCCAGTACACCCGACGCTCCGGTATCGGCCTCACTGCCGACGGCGCACTCGTGTATATCGCTGGGGCCCGCATGACGACCGAGTCCCTCGGGAACGCGCTTGCCCAAGCAGGTTCAGTCACAGCCATGGAACTCGACATCCACAACAAACAGCCGACCTTCAACTTCTTTGAGCCCGCACCAAACACAACAGATGGAGTCGTCGGCACCAAACTTTTGCCGGACATGCAACGAGATGCTGACCGCTACCTCGACGCCGACCAGCGAGACTTCTTTGCGGTAGTGCTGCGATGACATGGCGGAGGCCCAACGGAGTCGGCAGACTGCGCCGCCAGCTCCCAACGCAGACGGCGTCAAAGATGAACCTCGAGAGTTCCCACGAACCAGTGCTTGGCACCGTCCTCGTGATCGCGTTGACCGGCAAACAGTGCAAGGCCGCCCAACAATGGATCCTCGAAGAGTTCGCACGCCTCGAAGCAATCTTCAGCGCTTTCAACCCAGCAAGTGACTTATGCCGCTGGCGGACCGGCCAGCTCGAAACAACCACCGATGACGAACTCGGCGCCCTGCTCGAAGTCGCGCTGAAGTGGCAAACCCTGACAGGCGGCCGATTCAACCCGCTGGCAGGCGAGCTCAGCGACCTGTGGAACGCCGCCGAGAGAGCACAACTTCTACTCGACCACCACGTCACCCTTGCTGCGGCCAAGGCGGCTGCGCAACCCCGATACCGAGGTGACAGCCGCGGGGTTTATCGAACGGGCGACTGTTCAGCGCTGACCCTAAACGCAATCGCGAAAGGCCATATTGTCGACCTGGTCGCCGCCGGAGCATGTGAACGGTTCTCGCTCGATTCGATAGCGTTGAGCTCCGGCGGTGACCTGGCCCACCTCGGACACGGAACCCAGACGATCGGCATCGAGAACCCCCACCGTCCCTATGAAAACGAACCGCCGCTGTGCACGATTTCGCTCTCTAACCGCGCAGTGGCTACCAGCGGTTCGGCCCGTCGCGGCTACAACATCAACGGCCAAAGATTCAGCCACATACTCTCCCCTACGACCGGTGAACCTGTCTCGGAGGTCGCTCAGGTCAGCATCATTGCACCCGCCGCTGCAACCGCTGACGCGCTTGCCGCTGCGCTCATGGTGCTGGTGCCACATGCTGGTATGAAACTCGTTTCGTCGCTGCCTGATATTGGGTGTTTGATCGTCGCGGCCAACGGCACTCTCACGAGCAACCAGACGTGGGACTCCCACCGGGTCGCTGGCTGATCTCGGCCACTAGGCCAGGGTTGAGACGATGAACACCCTGGTCGCCAGTGATGCCAACCCGGCAACAATGATCGCTCAGCTGCGGCGCTTGCGCATGAACAGCTGCACCAGCAATGGCGCCCATGTGCAGGAACTGGCGGCGCTACACCGACTCATACGGGACTTCTTGCTCGACCCCATTGTTCAACGCCTTTCAGCAATGGCAACAGCCACTCGAATGCAGCTGCGGCGTAGTATGACATTTGGCAGCCGAACAATCCCTGAAAGCCCCTGGCGTCATGGGCGACGAGTGGCTCGGCGATTGAGCACCTTTGCTTCCTCATCCGGTGCGCCACAGGCCAAAGACGAATTTGCCCGAGCCAGGCTTCTCCCCAACGACATACAGCAAAGTGCCATCGCTCATTCGGGCGACGCCTTCGGGCTACTCGAATGGTCCATGGGAGAAGGTCAGGTCAATTGTCCAACCGCTGTCACCTAAGTTTCGCCAAGATCTCTATCGAGAACCCTCTGGCCCTCGTCGCTGACCAGCTTTATCACGCCATCGGCCCCGGCCCACACGTCGGACACATCGGTGACACCAAGTTCTATTGGGATGGTTCGCGTGACCTCGCCGGCGTGGTTGATCCTGGGTCATGACCTTGACTGGCTGGTGTCATGTACACCTTCGCTTGGGTGATCTTCGAACGGCATTCGACACCCACTGCCGCGAATCACAGCTGGATGGAACCTGGAGGGCCGATTTGATGTGGTACGCGAACACAGGACGCCATCACAAGATGCGATGGCGCCCTGGTAATGCGCTCAGTGTGGCTGTAGCTAGCTAGTTCGAGCCGGCGTCCGCAGCCTCGTCCTCGGCTCCTTCAGCACCTTCATCATCGGCGCCGTCATCGGGACCTTCGTCGGCTCCTTCGGGACCTTCTGCGACTTGGTCAATAACTTGGCCGCTGGTGGGGTCAACGGTCACGGTGATCTCCTGACCGGCAGCATCGATGACCTCGACCTCAAATACCGGCGTGGACCCGTGATCGTCCTCAAGCTCCACCTCCTCAACTGTTCCCGGCACGACTGCAAGTGCAGCCACCGTGGCCTGTTCAGGCGTGATCGGGAACGAATTCAGAAGCTCCTGTTCAGCCGCCTCTTCAGCGGCTTCTTCCTCCGGTGACTCATTGTCGTGCTCTACCCCGTCTTCCACTTCGTCGATTTCGAGGATGTCCTCAGACTCCGGCGCAGTTTGAGCTGCGGGGGCAATTTGTACTGCAGGAAGTTCTTGGGTTGGTTCATCAGCTTCGCTGGTGACAGCGTTGGCTACGCTTGCGCCGCCAAGCAGGAGTCCTCCCGCTACTACGATGGTCGCAACTACTGCTTTCTTATTCTTTGGTGTTTTCATCTGGAGCTATCCCTCTGGTCTGGTGTCGATTCTTGGGCAGGGCAACCATCGCGTTTTCTTGCTGAAGGAGCGTTGAACCCACCTGAACGAATCGTCAGCAACGCTCAGCCACGCGACGCCATTCAGGTCCTGTTCAGGAGGAGTCAGCTGCAGTTCAGCTCAGGAGGACGATGATGCACTCAGTTCCCAGGAGCACTATGACAACCAACACTGATCCCCATTTTCGAGACCACTCCCCTGTCACGTCCGCACCGCCGCCAACATCGGCACGTAGGACGGTGTTTGGTTGGGTTGCCGCGGGAGTCATAGCGATTCTGCTGGCGGCAGGGCTCCGGACGACGATCGCTCAGGCCTATGTGATCCCGAGTGAATCAATGGTTGGCACGCTGCAGGTAGATGACCGGGTGCTGGCGCAAAAGCCGCTGTTCGACTTCAACGGCATCAACCGTGGAGACGTCGTCGTTTTTGACCACCCGGCAAGCCTCGACAACGGACAAGGCAATGAGTTCGTCAAACGGGTGATTGCAACCGGATCCGAGTCGGTCCAGGCACGCAACGGTTCGGTGATCGTCAATGGTGTACCGCTGCAAGAGCCCTACGTTGTCGGCACAACCCTGGACTTCGGGCCAGTGACAGTTCCCGACGGTTACCTGTTTGTGATGGGCGACAATCGAAACCACTCGAGCGATTCCCGAGTTTTCGGAGCGATCCCCGAGTCAACCGTCAACGGCTCGGTGTTCAGCCGAGTGTGGCCACTTAACCGGATCGGAACCGTCGCCTGACTGCCTTGCACGACGACCGTCGTCGCTCGCCCTTTCGGTGGACCTTCAGTGGCGATTCGCGTCAATCAGCACATGACCGCTCTGAGACCCCTCCGACGCACACGGACCAAAACACCGTGCACCCTGGCGGGGCGAGCTCACGGCCACGATTCGGCCGAATGGCACGCTCCATCATCGCGCTCGTTGTGGTACTCGGCGTCCTTTCAGCGGCGCGGCCTTACCGAAACTACGTCGATGCGTTACTGACGAACCGGATCGGCGCGCCGACAGCCACCGCGCCGCTCTCAGCGGTTCTAGGCGTCGGCGAACTACGACTCCATCTCGCAGTAGCCGGAGACGTTGGCACTGGCGAGGCGCCCGAGTACGCGACTGCTGCAGCGATGGACCTACTCGAAGCCGACGTGCCCTATGACGCGCTGCTGCTGCTCGGCGACAACGTCTATGACAACGGTGACCCAACCCGAGTAGAAATAGCGGTAACACGACCCTTTGCCGGGGTACTCGACCAGCCAACAGCGCTGTACAGCGTGCTTGGCAATCACGACGTGCAAGACGGTCATGGTCCAGCCCAGGTAGCCGCGCTCAACATGGCTGGTCGTTGGTACTCAACGAATCTTGGCAACGTTGACCTCATCGCGCTGGACTCAAACGAACCCGACAACGCCGACCAGCTCGCCTGGCTCGAGGCGACTCTCTCCGCAAGCGAAACGCCATGGATAATCGTGATATTGCACCACCCCGCTTACTCAGCTGGCTGGCACGGCAGCGAACCAGGGGTGCAAGAGCACTTTGTTCCCCTGTTCGAGAAGTACGGCGTCGATCTCGTGCTCGCCGGGCACGATCACGACTATCAGAGGTCCAATGTCATCAACGGCGTGACCTACGTCGTCACAGGCGCCGCCGCTAAAACCCGCGACGCTGGCCAAGAAGACTTCACTGCCGTGTCATGGTCCACATACAGCTTCGTTGATCTTGCCGTCTATGACAACCGGATCGAAGGCCAAGCCGTGAACCAGCAAGGCCGAGCCATCGACTCCTTCAAGGTCACCGCGAACCCCTAGATGTCGCAAGAGACCAAGCGATCGACACCCTCGCCGCGCTGTCGCGTGGTCTTCAGCGTCGGTTCAGACACTCAGGAGTATGTTGCCAACTCAGACCGCCGAGTGAATACGTGTCTCCACAAGAGCATTGGTTGCGCTGGCCGCCAGCACGTCAGAAATGTCGAGCACGGCTGCCGGATTACTCGCCTCCGCCGAAGCCGCAACCACTCTGACGTCGCTCAGCCAATAATCGGGTCACCGGCGGCGAGACCATTGCAGAGGCAGCTGACGCGTCTCACAAACAAAACAGATTCAAACAGGAGATTTTGTCAACTATGGATAACGAACCGGGTTCCCTTGCCCATCACTTCGAACGGCTTATCGCTGACGCCGACGATGTAACGGCGATGCTGCACGCCCACCACAGTGAGGGGGTGACATCCATGTCGAAGCGTTGGCAAAAGCCGAGCGCCTTCAAACAAGCCTGTGCGATGTGCTGCACGCACTAACGCACCACGAACACCTCGCCATGGACACCGATGATGTTTGGCACGCGCTCACGGTCAAACACAACGAAACCAAACTCCATCCCGACAGTAAGGAACAGGTCGTGTCCTTAAGCACGTCAACCTGGCAGGGCGTCCTGATCGCAGCTGGCATCGCCGCGGCTCTGATCATCTTGGTGAATGGGCTTATTGGTCGCACGAGTCGACGGGCTCACCGCCCAAACCGCGACCGTCGCACCGAACGACGCCATCGATGTACACGACCTCGGCTTCGGTATGTGCAAGGTGGCGATGCATGTCGGCTTCGTCGACCATCCAGACGTACCGGCGCTAATAGGCCACACTGCGGCACGAATTAGCAACTTCCAAACCGAGACCGCCTCCTACTACGTGAGCGCCGAGCAAATCATCGCCACGCCCGGTGCGGGTAGGGCGGGATGGCGCAAAAGGTTGTTTGCCGGGCTCGCTCACCCATCGATTGACATAGCCGAATACTTCAGAGTCCCCCTGAACGATCCAGGTCGCCTAGGTCCTGTTTCGGCCCGAATCATGTGTGCCCGTCGCCCTGATCATGATCGGCTGCGATCAGAGAAGGGTCGCG